>CALFVM010000026.1 GCA_937928665.1 uncultured Candidatus Methylacidiphilales bacterium | reverse complement strand
GTCCCCCTCGCGCCGCTCACTCCACATCCCGATCAAAACAACCAGCGCGATCAACACCAGGGCGGGCCAACCCAGCTCGGCCAACCACCACAGCACGTCGGACTCCGGATGAATCACCGGCGCGGCTGCGTCGAGTGCCTCACGGTAAGCCGGATAGATCGGGCGGAAACCGGCCAGACCCACCCCCGTCCAGGGCTGCTCCCCGATCATGCCCCAGACATCCCGGAACAAAGCCCACCGCGCGTCGGCTGACCAGCCCTCCCCATCGAACCATCGGGCCAGCGGCCGGTAGGCCAGTGCCACCACCGCCAGCCCGAACACCGCCACCACCGCCGCAAACCCCGTCACGGAACCGAATGATCCCCGGCGTCGAGCCCCCCGGGCCGCCCCCACCGCGCATAAGCCCACCAGGCATCCGGCAAAAGCTCCACGCGATCCGATGAAAACCAGGGCACCGGCCGTCAGCAAGAAACCGACACTCCAGGCCAGCGCACCGCCCCTGCCCCGGGCCGCGTCCTCCCAGGCCAGTGCCGCGCAGGCCACCCCGGTCAGGGCGGTCACCAGGCCGAACTGATTGCGATTGGCAAAAGGGCCACCCTGTTCAAATCCCCACCAACCCACCAGGCTGCCACCGGCCCACATGTCAGCCACACCCAGAGCGACCACACCCAGCCCGGCTGCGGCGATCCACCGAATCCCGCTCCGGCGCAGACTCCGGTCCAGCGGCAGTGCCGCCAGAATCCACACCCAGAGCACCGCCATCAACGCCAGCCCCCAGCTTTCCAGCCACAGCGGCACCGTCGCCACCACCCGGCCCATCTCCGGATCACCCTCCGCCAGCCGTCCCGGCCAGCCGGGTTCCAGCCAGCCCGCCCCCAGCCAGGCCAGCGGCGGCATCAGCGCGATGAGCAATCCCCCCACCCAGCACCACCACGGGATTTCCCGCCACTCGCCCCCCGTCCGGGCGGCCAGCCAGGCCGCGCCAGCCAGAGCCACCCCGGCCGCCCAAACCGCCTCCCGGGATCCGGCCAGGGCGGGAAGCCAGGCCAGTGCCGCAATCGCCATGAGCCATGCGCTGCCCCGTTTCATGAGACCAGAGCGGCCAGTGCCGCCGGAAAATCTCCTTTCCACTTCTTCGCCGCCCGGGCTCCGACATCGCCGAAACATTCGGTCAACCGCCGCCAGTGGCCCGAGCCGTGCCGGGCACCCGCAGGAAAGCGGACCGCAAAACAAACCTGATCCACGCAGACAACCGTGTCGCCCCTCTCCTCCTCCCCCAGTCCGATCACTTCCAAGCCGCTCCGTTGCATCGCGTCGATCATGCGTGCCGCGAAGGCTTCCGCATCCGTGATCCGGTCCAGCTCCATCTCCAGCAATTCAGCCTGCAGCAGGGCATAGCGGACATCATTCCTCCGTTCAAACGCCCGCATCAGTTGCAGCGTCAGATCGCTCCAGCGCCAGACATAGCCAAGTTGTCGCACGCCGATGACCAACAGGAAAAAGACCAGCCCGATCACAATCGGCAACGTCCGACCCTGCGACCACAACACGCTCAGCCCCAGAAGGGCCAGCACCACCGACACTGCGTAGAGACCTAGAACCAACTGGCGGTCACTCACGCCCAGGTTGCGCAACCGGTGGTGAATGTGGTCCGCATCCGCCCGAAACAACGGAAAACCCCGGACGGCCCTGCGCAGCAGGGCCAGAAGCGTGTCGGCGATCGGAATGCCCAGGGCGATGATCACCACAAACAAAACCCCGGCCACCGACCCCTTCTCCTCACTTTTCAACGAGAGCGCCGCAATAAGAAACCCCAGCAAATACGCCCCGCCGTCCCCGAGAAAAATCCGGGCGGGCGGAAAGTTAAACACGAGAAAACCAAGCAGTGCCCCGCCCACGCCGAGGGCGAGGATGGCGACATCGGTCTCCCCCACGACCCAGCCGACATAGGCAATCGTGGAAAGAAGGAGGAGACCCAGTCCGCCGGCCAGACCGTCGGCACCGTCGATCAGGTTGATCAGGTTGGGCACGGCGATCAGCCAAAAGACAGTCAAAACAATTGAGGCACCGGCCACGTTGAGCGAAAAATTTCCCACCGGATAGGTAATCTCCGTAATGCTCAGGCCCAGGGCCCAGGCGATCAACCCGCCGATGATCTGCCCGCACAATTTGACCTTGGCACCAAGCGGTCGGAGATCATCGATGAAACCGAGGGCGAAAAAGATAAAACCGCCGACCAGGATCGCCTGCCACTCCCCGTCCATCGGAGTCCGTCCGGCCACACCCAGTCCCAGCCAGAGGACTGCGAAGGCCAGAAAAAGCGGTAGCCCGCCCGTCCGGGGCACCGGTGCCGCGTGTTGTTTCCGGGCAAGATCCGGAGTGTCCATCCCCCAACCAAACGGCCGCTGCACCATCGTCCGCGTCACGGCAAATGAGGCGACTGCACAGACACAGAAGGCGACCAGGGCAAAAATCATCGGAGCAACACTCCCCGCCAATATGCGAGTCCTGCCTCGCGCAAGCCAACCCTATTCGGTTCCGGTGCCGAAGGCGGTCTGCGCCGGATCGCTTCGAGCCACTCCACCGCCGCCTCCGTCTGTCCCGGCGAGAAGGCGCCGACGCCTGACCGCGCGCGCAAAGGATGCGTGGCACCTTCCAGTCCCGGCCCGATCCACAAAACCGCCCGGGCCTGCTCAGCCAGAGCGGCCACCTTGCTCGGCCACAGCATCCCGGCCGTCTCCGGTCGCTGCGTGGCCGCGCACACCAGGGCACGGTCCACCGCCGCACCAAGTTGGCCCGCAGCCGCGTAGGGGGCGAATACACACTGCCGGAGCCCGCGCCGGTCTGCTTCCTCCCGCCCCGCGCTCCAGCCTTGGCCGCCACCCTGCACCACCAACCACCACGGTGTCTTCCGTTCTTCCAACCGGGCCTGAATCTCCAAGAGACAACGCCCGTCGTGGGCCTTCCCCAGATTCCCTGAATAAAGCCAGACCGGGGCATCGTGCGGGACGCCGGCCCAGCCGGGAAATGCTTCTTTCTTCACCACCTCCGGCCAGGGCCGACAGACCCCGCACCGCACGCCGTAGCACCGTTCAATCCGCCCGGCCATCGTCTCATCCACCGCCGTCACCGATGCGCAACTCTCCAGAGCCTGCCGCATCCGCCATCCCAACCACCGGCCCGCCAGCGCGGGGATTTGGCTCACCGCCACCGCCACGTCCGGGTAAAGATCAAGGACCCAATGATGAAGCGGCACCCCATGGTTCCGGGCCGCCCGGGCCGCTTCTTCCAGCAACATGGGCGGCGAGCTGAACGCCAGAATGGCATCAGGCTTTCCCCCTCTCCGGACCGCCCGGCCCATGGCCCGGAGGTCGGCCCACTCATCCAGCAGGCGCCGGGCAAACCCGCCCCGGCGCGCCCGGTATGCCCGCCCGGTTCCGATCGGCCGCCAGTCAATCTCCGGCACCGCCCCAATCAAATCAGCCGCCAACCGTGCGGTCGGTGCCGGATCGGGCGGGACGAATTGATTGAGCAAAACAACCTGCTGCCGCACAGAAGCCTGCTTCACATCACCTCATCGGTCCGTTTCCAACAGACGGCGGAGCAGAGCTTCCGGGTCGGCCGCGCGGAGGATGGGACGCCCAATGACAACGCGGTTGGCTCCAGCCGCCAGAGCTTCCTCCGGCGTGGCCACGCGGGCCTGGTCATCGCTAGCAGAACCCGCCGGGCGGACACCAGGGGTGACAAGGACGGCCTGAGGCAACTCACGCCGGAGCACTTCGGCCTCGCGGGGAGAGCAAACCAAACCATGCACTCCGGAACTTTCCGCCAGGCGGCCGAGATGCGCGGCCAGGCCGAGTGCCGAATGATCGAAACCGAGTTCGTCCAGGTCGGCTTCGGTCAAACTGGTCAGCACGGTGACGGCCAGCAGTTGCAGACCAGGAAACGCGGCTGCTGCCTGGGCGGCCTCGGCCAGCATCGCCCGCCCGCCGATGGCGTGCAGGGTGAGGAAGGAAAGGTCCAGCGGTCCGGCCGATTCGACCGCTTTGGCCACGGTGTTCGGAATGTCGTGGAGCTTCAAATCGAGGAAGACCCGGCCACCCCGGGCCCGCACTTCCCGCACCAAGTCCGGGCCGTAGGCAGTGAAAAGTTGCAGGCCGATTTTGAAATAACCGACCTGCCCACCCAGACGATCCACCCAGGCCAAGGCTTCCCGGTCGGAAGGAACGTCGAGTGCCAGAATCAAATTGTCGCGTGTCATGGTTTGGGAGATAACGACTGACCCTACCATGACCGAGTGCCGCGCCCATGCCAAAATCAACCTCGACCTGCGAATCCTCGGCCGGCGACCCGACGGCTTTCACGAGTTGGAAACCCTCATGGTCCCCCTCGACCTCCACGACCTTGTCCGGTTCGAGCCCGCGCCCGACGGGGTCACGCTCACCATTGAGGGTGCCCACGACCTCCCGACCGGCCCGGAGAACCTCGCGGTCCGGGCCGCGCTCCTCCTCAAAGAGGCGACCGGTTACCCGGGCGGGGTCCGCCTCCACCTGGTCAAACGCATCCCGCACGGGGGCGGCCTCGCCGGAGGCAGCAGCAATGCGGCCTGCGTCCTGCGCGGGTGCAACGAAATCTGGGGCACGGGCCTCGACGCCGCGGCCCTGGGAAAACTCGGCGCCACGCTGGGCAGTGACGTAAACTTTTTTCTGCAGGACGGCCCCGCCCTGTGTCGGGGCCGGGGCGAACAAGTTGAGCCGGTCACCTTCGACCCTGCTCCTGCGGTTGTTTTGCTCAATCCAGGGTGGGGCGTCTCCACCCCGTGGGCCTATCAAACTTACGCGGCCAACCCCTGCCCCGGCCAGCCTGGCCGGAGCCGGTTCACGGTCCGCCGGGCCGACGGGAGCACCGAGGAACGGATCCCGGTCAATGATCTGGAACCGGCAGTCTTTTCTAAACATCTCTGGATTCTCGCGACCAAGGAATGGCTCCTCGACCAGCCCGGCGTGCTCGATGCCATGATGAGCGGTAGCGGCGCCACCGTCTTTGCGCTGCTTGAAACTCCGGCCGAGGCCGAAGCTCTCGCCGTCACCGCCCGGGCCGAGTTGGGGGAATCGACCCGCACCGTGGTCACCCGGTGTCTCTCGCGGTGAAATCGTCTGCGCCCGGTTCTGCATCGGTTTCCGGCCAAGTCGAACACGTCACCTTTCACTCGGAGGAAACCGGCTTTTTCGTCGCCCGGGTTCTCCCGGAAAAACATCGTGAACCGATGGTCGTCGTCGGCACGGCCGCCACCATTCAGCCGGGCGAATGGCTGCACGCTGAGGGCAGGTGGCAAACCGATCGCCAGCATGGGCGTCAGTTCCGCGCCGAACGGGTCCGGCTGGCCCAGCCTTCCTCCATCGAGGGGATGCAAAAATATCTCGCCAGCGGCCTGATCAAAGGGATCGGGCCGAAATACGCCCAACGGCTCGTCGCCCGATTTGGGACCGAAGTTTTCGATATCATCGATGCCTATTCCAAACGTTTGGAAGAGGTTCCCGGCATCGGCCCCGACCGCCGGGCCCGGATCAAGGCGGCCTGGGAACAGCAAAAAGGCGTCCGGGACATCATGGTCTTTCTCCACACCCACGGCCTCGGCACCAGCCGGGCGGTCCGCATCTTCAAGACCTACGGAAATGAAGCCATCCAGGTCATTCGCGCCAATCCCTACCGCCTGGCCGCCGACATTCCCGGTATTGGCTTCAAAACCGCCGATGATCTGGCCGGACGACTGGGCATCAGCCCGGAGGATCCGTTCCGTCTCCAGGCCGGGCTGCGTCATGCGTTGCTCGCCGCCACCAGTCAGGGCCACTGCGCACTGCCTGATGATCCACTCCTCGACGCTACCGAAGCCCTGCTCCGCATCGGCCGCGCCTTAATCTGGGATGCGCTCGAAACGATGAAGGCCGGAGGCGAACTGGTCCCGGAAACGGTTCGGGGCGAACGCTGGTGGTTTCTGCCTCACCTGCGCGAAGGCGAGTGCCGGATTGCCGAGACCCTCCGCGCACTCGCCTCCGCTCCGCCCACCCTCCCCGTCATGGAGATGGACGTCGCCCGCAGCCGGGTCGGCCAAACGACGGAAACCGCGCTGGCACCGGGCCAAGTCGAAGCCGTCCGGTTGGCCCTGACCCACCGGGTGGTCGTCATCACCGGCGGGCCCGGCGTGGGCAAAACCACCGTGCTCAACACCCTCCTGCAAATCGCCTCCTCAGCGGGAATCCCCGCGACATTGTGCGCACCCACCGGGCGGGCGGCCAAGCGATTGCAGGAAGCCACCGGCCAGCGCGCTTCCACCATTCATCGGCTGCTCGGCGGCCGGGACCGGGACGGCCAGGACCTGCCTCCGGCCGGGCCCCGGCTGATAGTGGTCGATGAAGCCTCCATGATCGATGTGCCGTTGATGAGCCGTTTCCTCAAGGCCTTCCCCCCCGAGGCCCATCTGGTCCTGGTCGGCGATCCCAATCAGCTCCCCTCCGTCGGGCCTGGATCGGTCCTCGGCGACCTGCTCACCTCCGGCCTCGTGCCCATCGCTCGGCTGACCCAGGTCTTTCGCCAGGCCGCCGCCAGCCGGATCGTCACCACCGCCCACCGCATCCTCCACGGCGAACCGCCTGAGCCGGTGGGAAAGGGGGAGTCCTCCGACTTCTATTTTGTCGAGCGGACCGAGCCCGAACGAATTGGTGAAGCCGTGCTCGACTTCGTTTCCTCCCGCATCCCGAACAAGTTCGGCCTGAACCCGAAACTTGATATCCAGGTCCTCACGCCCATGAACCGGGGTGCTCTCGGCACCGGGGAATTAAACCGGCGCCTGCAGGAAGCCCTCAACCCCCTCCAGCCCGGCGTGGGTCAGGTCGAGCGGTTCGGCGTTGTTTTCCGGCCGGGCGACAAAGTCATTCAAACCCGGAACAACTACGACAAAGACGTTTTCAACGGCGACATCGGCCTGGTGACAGGACTGGATGAAGTGAATGCAGAACTCGTCGCAACCTTCGACGGGCGCGCGGTCGGGTTCGAGTATGGCGAGCTGGACGAACTCCAGCCGGCCTACGCCATCACCGTCCATAAGGCCCAGGGATCGGAATACCCGGCCGTCGTCATTCCTCTAGCCACCGCTCACTTCCTGCTCTTGCAACGGAACCTCCTCTACACAGCCGTGACCCGTGGCCGGAAGCTGGTCGTGATCGTCGGCGATCCCAAGGCACTCCATCTTTGCCTGCGCAATGCCTCGGCCGGCGAGCGGTTCACCGCCTTGCGCGATCGGCTCACGGGGATTCTGCAGCGGGGATCCCCTGGCTGAGCTGATGGCCACGTGGATTGAGTCTGCTCCGTTGGAACATTATCGGATCAAGGTCTTGGCTTCTTCCAACGTCGGCACCCGGCCGGTAACTTTCACCGTGCCATCGACCACCAGGGCGGGAGTAATCATGACGCCGAATTCAGGAAAGCGCATCAGATCGGTAACCTTTTCCAATTCATAGGCCAGGCCAAGCTCTTCGGCCGCTTTCTGAGTGACTTGGGTGAGTTGGTTACATTTGGCACAGCCGGTGCCAAGGATTTGCAGTTTTTTCATGGATCGACCTTTTGTTGGCGGGGTGGGGAAGCGGGCCGGTGATTGTCCCCGCGACGCGTCACCGGTTGGAACCAAAGGAACAAGATCAAAGCCAGCCCGAGTCCGCAGCCGAGCCCGAGGGGCCACGGCCACCGCCTGGAGGCAATCTGCCACAACC
>CALFVM010000025.1 GCA_937928665.1 uncultured Candidatus Methylacidiphilales bacterium | reverse complement strand
CAAGTCCGCCGGGCCAGCCCTTCGGACCTGGCCGCGCTCGGGGAAGCCATGTCGTTCAGCCCCCTCCGCTTGGTTTACGTGCATATATTTCTTGATGGGGACATCGCCCACGCCGGACGTCTGCTTTGGAACGAACAACAGCGGCTCCGCTCGATTGCCGTCGGCCGGGTTTCTCCTCTCGGGTCCTATGCGGATGGCCCGGCCGTGGAAACATTTTGGCGGAGGGATTCTTTTCCGCCCCGCATCTTGACCGAGTTGCTGATGCCATCCGTCGAACCGATGTTGCGACGGAGCTTCTTTGGGGAGACCCGGGAGCGCCAGGCGTGGATTGCGCTGGCCCTCGAACGGTATCGGCGGCTCCACGGCACTTATCCGGAAACCCTGGGCGAACTCAAACTGCCCAACGAACGCGACCTCCGCGACCCCGTCACCTTCCAACCCATGCGTTACCGCCGGGAAACCGGTGATGCCTATACACTTTACAGCGTCGGCTGGAACGGCACCGATGAGGGAGGCCGTGTCCAACCCAGAGAGAAACCCGAGGGAGGCTTTCTCAACGAACAAGATGCCGATGACTGGCTATGGCCGCGGCCTGTGCACGGACTTCCCGCAATCGGTGGCTTGTGAACGTCCACGGTTGCCGGTTAACTCTCCGAAAGGTCGCCCCATGCCAACCTTATTCCTTCGTGCCGATGACGCCGCTCTCTCCCCCGGAACCAATGCGGCGATCGACGCCGCCACGCGCAACTGTCCCAACCTCGGCCTGATGGCGACTGGCCCGGCTTTGGCCGATGCGGCTGAACGTTTTCGCGGCCGGAACGATGTTTGCCTCGGGCTTCACTTCACCCTCAACAGTGAGTGGGACCATCTCCGGTGGGGTGCCGTCAGTCCGGTCAATACCGTTCCCCATCTTTTGCAGAAGGACGGGACGTTTTACCCGAACCCCTGGCGGCTGCCGGAAGGTCATTCCTATCCGATCGTGGAAGTCGAGCGTGAGCTCCGCGCCCAACTCGCCCAATTGCGGAGCCTGGGTCTTGATATCCGCTACCTCGATTCCCACATGGCGGTGTTCAAGACCCGGCCTGACCTGGAGGAACTCGCCCTCCGGTTTGCTGCCGATGAGGGCCTTGCTTATCCTGATCGGATTGAGGGAATCGCACATGGCCCCTACGGCCCGGACTTGGCGACCGACCTGACCCGCTGGGATCAGACACTTCGTGACCTCGATGACCGACCGCGCTTGGCTGTCTTTCATCCTGCCCAAGCAGATGGAGTCATGGAGACCCTCCGCATCGATGGTCCGGTCCTGCCGACGCGTGCAGCGGAGGCGGCCCTGCTAGCTTCGGAGGAATTCACCCGGCTGCTCCAGGCGCAGGGGGTTCAGATCGCCCGGATTGACTCGTTAAACTAAAGTCGTTTTTAGGTAAGAAAGACGGATCCACGACTCGCGTTGTTAGCCGAATGCTGCCACCCTCTTTCTATGCCCATTCCCATCGCGCTTGTCACCGGATCCTCCCGCGGCCTCGGCCGCGGTATCGCGGAAGCCCTGGCTGCGGAAGGCTGGACGGTTGCCATTCACTACGCCGCCAATCGAAGTGCCGCCGAAGAATCCGCGGCCGCCTGTCGTGCCTCGGCGCGGTCTCCCGAACAGCTTTTTCCCCTGGTCGCTGGTGACCTCTCCCAGCCGGATCAGCGGGCCGGACTGGTTTCCCAGGTTCTTGACGCCTGCGGGGGCATCGACGCACTGATCAACAACGCCGGGATCGCCCCGAAAGTCCGAGCCGATATCACGGAAGCCTCCGAAGAATCCTTTGATCAGATAATCGCGACCAATCTGAAGGGCCCCTATTTCCTGACCCAGGCGGTCGCCAACTGGATGCTGGCCCACCCGGCTGCCCCGGGAGGTCCGGCCCGCTCCATCATTTTTGTCACCTCCATTTCCGCCAACACGGCCTCCGTGACACGCGGAGATTACTGCATGTCCAAGGCCGCCCTGGCCATGGCCGCACAGCTCTGGTCGGTCCGGTTGGCACCGCACGGCATCGGTGTCTTTGAAGTCCGTCCGGGCGTGATGAAAACCGACATGACCGCGGCGGTGACGGAAAAATACGACAAACTAATCGCAGACGGGCTCGTCCCGCAGAACCGCTGGGGCACAGCGGATGACGTCGCCCGGGCCGTCCGATCGTTAGTCCGGGGCGATTGGCCCTTTTCGACCGGCGCAGTCTTCCATGTTGATGGAGCTTTGACCGTTCGCCGACTCTGACCTCAACCGCACCAATCCTCTTTCCTGACATGAAGATCGACCCCGCTCTCACTCCCCAACATCTTGAATCGGCCGCCCTGCGTGTTTTTCACGCCGCCCGCCCGAAAGTCGCTTCGCTGCACGCCCGCTGGAACGTGACCGACGGTGCGCCGGTGTTTACCGTGCACGGTCGTTACACCGCCCGAGGCTGGACCGAGTGGACCCAGGGTTTCCAGTTTGGCTCTTCCATCCTCCTGTTTGACGCGCTCGGCGACGAGGAAGCACTGGCCCGTGGCCGCACGGCCACCCTCCAGCACATGGCTGCCCACGTCAGCCATATCGGCGTCCACGATCACGGCTTCAACAACATCTCCACCTACGGCAATCTCCATCGGCTGGCGCGGGAGGGTCGGACCGGGGCATCGGATTGGGAACGTCACTTCTACGAGCTGGCCCTCAAGCTGTCCGGCGCCATCCAGGCGGCCCGCTGGGCCGATCTCCCCGACCGGCTCGGTTACATCTACTCCTTCAATGGTCCACACTCCTTGTTTTCCGACACCGTCCGGTCCCTCCGCGCCCTCGCGCTGGGGCACCAGCTTGGTCATCGGCTCATGGGCGAGCGCGACCGCCGGATTTCCCTGCTGGAGCGTTTGATCCAACACGCCGACACCACGGCCCGCTTTAATGTGTATTATGGCGAAGGTCGGGATTCCTACGACGTCCCCGGTCGGGTGGTGCATGAATCCATCTTCAATCTTAACGACAGATCCTACCGCTGTCCCAGCTCCCAACAGGGCTATTCCCCCTTCACCACCTGGACCCGCGGCCATGCCTGGATTCTCTGTGGGTTTGCCGAAGAACTTGAGTTTCTCCAAACCCTGCCCGCGTCGGACCTGGAATCCTTTGGCGGCAAAGAAAGTGTCCTCGACCGATTCGAACGTGTCGGCCGGATCACCGCAGACTTTTACCTCACTCAGACCCCCCTCGATGGCATTCCCTACTGGGACACCGGCGCACCCGGCCTGGCAAAGATGGGCGATTACCTCGCCCGCCCGGCCGAACCTTTCAACGACCACGAACCCGTGGACAGTTCCGCCGCAGCCATCGCCGCCCAAGGGCTCTACCGGTTCGGCAAATGGCTACGCGCCCGGGGCGATCACACCGCCGCCGACCGTTACACCGCCGCCGCTCTAACGGTGGCCCGGACGCTTTTTGCCCCGCCCTACCTGTCCGAAGATCCGGCCCACGAAGGGCTCCTCCTCCACAGCGTCTATCATTGGCCCAACGGCTGGGATCACGTGCCCGATGGGAAACGCATCCCGTCTGGGGAGGCTTGCATGTGGGGTGATTACCATTTGCTGGAACTCGCCCTCCTCATCCTCCGGGAGGCCCGCCACGAACCCTACCCCACCTTTTTCCTTTCCTCCGCTGCCTCAGCCTGAACCACCCAACCCGCGCAATCCCATGTATAAACTCACCCGCATCCCCAGCCTGAAAACGACCGACGCGTTTCGTGCCCATCTCGACTCGCTGGGCCTTGACCTTCCCTTCGATCGTGATTTGGTCCACGGCTCCGACTCACCCCTCAACAAACCCGCGACCTGGAACGGGCGCATCATCGGCAATCGCCAGGCCATCCACCCCATGGAAGGTTGGGACGGAACCACGACGGGCGGTGTGACCGAACCGATGATCCGTCGTTGGCAACGATTCGGCGAAAGCGGGGCAAAACTCATCTGGGGCGGCGAAGCCATGGCGGTCCGGCCGGACGGTCGCGCCAATCCCAATCAGATCATCATCAACCGCGCCAACGAAGGCGGGATCGCCCAGCTTCTTCAAACCCTTAAATCGGCTCACGCCTTCAAGACCGGATCTGCCGACGATCTCCTGGTTGGTTTCCAGCTCACCCACTCCGGCCGCTTCTGCCGCCCGAACGACAAAAAAACCTGGGAATCCCGCATCGCCTACCGCCACCCCATTCTCGATGCCAAGTTCAACGTCACCGGCGACCACCAAATCCTGACCGACGATGATCTCCAAATCCTCGTCCAGGATTACATCGAAGCCGCCAAAGTCGCCGCTGACATCGGAGCCGACTTCGTTGACGTCAAACACTGCCACGGCTATCTTCTTCATGAATTCCTGGGCGCGCACACGCGGCCTGGTCCTTACGGCGGTTCCTTTGAGAATCGGACCCGGCTCACCCGTGAAATCATTGAAGGCATCCGGCAGGCCTGCCCCGGCCTGGGAATCGGCGTTCGGTTAAGTGCTTTCGACTTCGTGCCTTTCAAACCCGACCCGGCCACCGCCGAGCCGGGCAAGCTTGGCCAGGGCACCCCCGAAGCGTTCGAGCACCTCCTGCCCTACCGCTTCGCCTTCGGCTGCAACCCGGACAAC
>CALFVM010000024.1 GCA_937928665.1 uncultured Candidatus Methylacidiphilales bacterium | reverse complement strand
GGGCCGCCTTCGCGCCAATAGGCGTGAGTCATGATGTAGTGACGTCCGACTTCCATGCCGGCTTCACGTTCGCGCCCCGGCGGGACGGCCCAGTGGAAGAGGGCATTGAAGCGGGTGACGCGCTCGCCGGCGGCGAGGGGTTTGACGTGCTCAAGGAAGGTGGAAAAGCGGCCCATCACACCTTGGTCCTGGAGGGTTTGGCCGATGGAGCAGAACGTGTCGGGGTGGAGACCGAGTTCGGCGGCGCGGGCGTCCCAGAGATTGTGGGTGATTTCTTCGGGGAGGAACTCGCGTTTCATGACGCCGAGAACGCGCCACTGTTCGGGGGTAAGGGGGACGACCTGGACGGTGGTGGGTTCGGCGGGGGTAGGGGCGCGATCGCCGGGCTGGAGGTTCTTGCGTCGGCTATGGCCGACGCCGAGAGTGAAGACGTTTTTCGCGGGCATCAGACGAAAGGGCCCGGCACCAGTGAGGTGTTGGAGGAGCTGACAGTGGCGTTCCATGGAGAAGCCCAGGGGGACCTTCAGGGTGGTCCAGAGTCGGTAGGCGGCACCGGGAGCGTCGGCATCGGTGCTGCGGACGACGACGTGGCCGGTGAAGGGATCGTTTTGGAAGAGGAAGTCGAAGGTGGCATCGAGTTTGGCGGGATCGACGTGCCAAGCAACGAGGGCACCGGGGGCGAGGTTGGTGGTGAGGAAGGTTTGACGGACGCGGCGGATGGTGCCGGCGAGGAGCATGGCGCGAATACGAGCGATGACGTCGGGCAGGGAAACTCCGGAAAGGCGGGCGATTTCCTCCATGGGTTGACGGACGAAGCCCTGAAGTCGGTCTTCGGAGACGCGGAGGATTGCTTCGTTAACGGGATCTGAGGGAGAGACGGGCAAGGGGTTGGCGGTGGGGATGGTGGTCATGAGGAGGAGTCTTTGAGGCCGAAGATGTCGATCCGCTTGCGAAGAGTGGCGCGGGTGATGCCGAGGAGTTGGGAGGCTTTGACCTGATTGCCGCCGGTGAGGTTGAGGGCGCGCCGGATCAATTCGCGTTCGGCGGCGGGGAGGAGTTCGAAGCCCGGAGTGTTGCGGGCGTGGTCAAAGAGGAAGTCGAAGGCAGCGTCGAGGGTAAGGGCGGAGGGAGAAGCCGTGGAGGGTTGGGTGGAGACCAGCGAAGGGCCGGAGGGCGGTTGAGTAGTGAGGTCGGGGGAAATGAAGTCGGCGGGGAGGTCTTTGGCGGTTATGGTGTCGGTGGAGGCGAGGACCATGGCCCGCTGAATGATGTTTTCGAGTTCGCGGACGTTGCCGGGCCAGCGGTAGCGTGAGAGGGCACTGAGGGCGTCAGGGGCAATTTTGACGGGGCCGGTGCCGTTGCGGGAGCGCCATTTGTTGATGAAGTAGGCGACGAGGGCGGGAAGGTCGCCGTGGCGGTCGCGCAAGGGAGGGAGCTTGATGTTAACGACGTTGAGGCGGTAGTAGAGATCTTCGCGGAAGGTGCGGTTGCTGACCGCTTCCCAAAGGTCGCGATTGGTGGCGGCGATGATGCGAACATTGGTCTTGAGGGTTTCGTTGGAACCGACTCGGGAGAATTCGCCGTCCTGGAGGACACGGAGCATTTTGGATTGGGTGGCGAGGGGGAGTTCGCCGATTTCATCGAGGAAAAGGGTGCCGCCATCGCATTGTTCGAATTTGCCAATGCGTTGGGTAACGGCACCGGTGAAGGAGCCTTTTTCGTGGCCGAAAAGTTCGCTTTCGAGAAGGTTCTCGGGGATAGCGGCGCAGTTGATGGCGATGTAGATTTTGTTGGATCGGCGGCTGTTGGAGTAGATGGCGCGGGCGACCAGTTCTTTGCCGGTGCCGCTTTCGCCGGAAATGAGAACGGTGGCTTCAGTAGGAGCAACCTGACCGACGAGTTTGTAAACGACCTGCATGGCGGGGGAGCGACCGACGATGCCGGTGCGGAAGTCTTCGGTGTCGAGATCCTGGGGAATGGCGACGTCACGCATGGCGTGAGCGGCTTCGAGGGCGCGTTTGAGGAGTTGCTGGAGCTGGGGGATGTCGAAGGGTTTGAGAATGTAATCGAAGGCACCGAGCTTCATGGCTTCGATGGCGGTTTGGGCGGTCCCGTAGGCTGTCATCATAATGACGAGCTGTTTGGGGTTACCGAGGCGGAGATCGCGGAGGGTATCGAGGCCGTTTTGCCGTCCCATGCGGATGTCCATGACGACAAGGTCGGGTTTTTCTTTGCGGGCGAGCCGGAGCCCTTCATCGCCATTGGAAGCGGTAAGGATGCGGAGGGGTTCGTTGGCGAGGAGGCGCTGGAAGGAGTAGTGGACGTCTTCCTCGTCATCAATGATGAGAATGGTCTGGCGGGCGGAATCGGTCATGGGCGAACGAGTTGGATGAAGGGCTGGATTTCGCGAACGAGGTTGCTGAAGGCGTTGAGGTCGACCTGTTGTTGGCCATCGCTCCAGGCTTCGGCGGGGCAGGGATGCACTTCGATGAGGAGACCGTCGGCGGCGAGGGCGACGGCGGCTTTGCAAAGTTCGGTGACGAGGTCGGCCCGTCCGCAACCCTGGCTGGGATCAACAACGACGGGGAGGTGAGATTCTTTTTTGGCGATGGCAACGGCGGCGAGATCGAGAGTGTTGCGGGTGTAGGTTTCGAAGGTGCGGATGCCGCGTTCGCAGAGGATGACATTGGGGTTGCCTTCACTGAGGGCATATTCGGCGGCGAGAAGCCATTCTTCGATCTTCATGGAGAGGCCGCGTTTCAGGAGGATGGGTTTCTGCGAGCGCGCGGCTTCTTTGATCAGGCTGAAGTTCTGGGCGTTGCGGGCACCGATTTGGAGGAGGTCGGCGTAGGAGGCAACGAGATCGACATCGCGTTCGGCAAGGACCTCGGTGACGATGCCGAGACCGGTTTCGGCACGGGCGGCGGCGAGGAGTTTGAGGCCGGGTTCGCCGAGGCCCTGAAACTCGTAGGGGGAGGTGCGGGGTTTGAAGGCACCGCCACGGAGGAGGACGGCACCGGCGGCCTTGACGGCACGGGCGGTGGTCATGAGTTGATCCTCACTCTCAACGGAACAGGGACCGGCCATCAGGCAGAAAGGTTGTCCGGTGCCGATGGGGTGTCCGGCGACGTGGACGGTGGATGCGTCGCGGGTTTCGCGGCTGGCCAGTTTGTAGCGTTTCTGGACGCGGAGAACGGATTCGACTTCGGGCCAGGTGAGGAGGGACTCGAGGCTTTGGTGAGTGGTCTCGTCCCCAATGGCGGCCACGACCGTCTGGACGGCTCCGTGAATGGGTTTGGGTTCGTAACCAAGTTTGGCGACTTCGTCGATGATGCGCTGGACGCTATCGGAGGGGGTGTGGGGTTTGATGACAATGATCATGGGGATGCGGAAGGGGGGAAGGATTGAGCCTAGACTGGGCTGGAGCAATCAAAAATGGGAGCGTGAACCGAGTGGGCCTGCGAGGGCAGTTGGTTTGAACCAGTGGCCGAGCTGGCTTGGGGCTCAGTAGACGCCCAGTCGAGGAGGAAAAGGGTCGGCGGTGAAGGCCATGCGGGCAGCGAGGCGTTGCAGGAGGTTGATTTTGAGGTTGGCGTGGGCGGGATCGTCCCAAAGGTTGCGGGTTTCGGCGGGGTCGTTTTTTAAGTCGTAGAGTTCGCCCTCGAGGGTGGTGTGGACGGCGACGAGTTTGTGGGTGGTGGTTCGGATCATGTTGAGCCACTGGGCGGGCTGATCGGGGTTGGCGTTGCCGTATTCGGCGTAAACGTCGTCGCGGATTTGGTCGGCGGGGGCTTGGCCGGTGAGGACGGGCCAAAGACTGCGGCCCTGCATGCCGGGGTCGTGGGGAAGGCCGCAGGCGTGGAGGAGAGTTGGGGCGAGATCGGTGAGTTCGACCAAGCCGGTGGCGCGGATGCCGGGTCGAATGCGACCGGGCCAAGAAAGGATCAGGGGAACGCGGAGGCAGGGGTCAAAGAGGAAGGGGCCTTTCCAGGTGAAGCCGTGATCGCCGAGGAGTTCGCCATGATCGCTGGTGAAGATGATGAGCGTATTTTCGCGCTGGCCGGCGGCATCGAGGGCGAAGAGGATGCGACCGACCTGTTCGTCGATGAGATCGCACATGGCCCAATAGGCGGCGCGGACGTAGCGGAGATCACGATCGGACCAGCCCCTGGTGGTGTGTCCCCGGTCGGCGTGATAAGCGCGGCGGTGATGGTCGGGAGCGAGGTCGAGATGTTGGGGGTGAAATGGGGGAAGGGGGATGTCATCGAGGTGGTCGAGGTAGCGGTGGAGGGAGGATTCGGGGGGATTGAA
>CALFVM010000023.1 GCA_937928665.1 uncultured Candidatus Methylacidiphilales bacterium | reverse complement strand
GTCTGCTTGTTGGAGACGGGCCAAATCTCTTACCTTCTCGCCTCTGTGAATCTGGATCGTAAATTGCATGATTGGCTGTTGAACCAACGCCGGGCCCGCTCCCTGGCAGACCTTCAACGCGCGATTGCCCGGATCGGGGAGATGGAGAGCACCGTATCCGGCCTGACCGATGATGCGTTGCGCACGAGGTTTCAAGGCCTTCGACCCGCCGACCAGCGTCCGGTGAAAGGTGAACCTCTCTGGCTGGCGTTCGCCTGCATTCGGGAAGCCTGCGTTCGGGCCCTTGGCAAACGGCCTTATGACGTTCAAATCATGGCCGGCTTGGCCATGGCCGAGGGGGCGATTGCGGAAATGGCCACTGGAGAAGGCAAGACGTTGACTGCCGCTTTACCGGCCTGCGCCCTGGCTCTTCAGGGCGGCGGTGTGCATGTGGCCACGGTCAATGCTTATTTGGCCGAACGCGACTTTACCCTGATGCGACCGGTGTATGAGTTCCTCGGCCTTACTGCCGCCGGGCTTCCGGAACGCGGGAACGCCAAGGAAAAAAAACAGGCTTACGCGGCTGATATTACTTACGGAACGGGTTATGAGTTCGGTTTTGATTTCCTGCGCGACCGCCTGGCTGACCATGCCCGGGCCCGGCCCCGGCTCGGCCAGGCCTGGCGGGACCTGGTGCTGGACCGGGGATCGGCACCGGTGGGCGACCCGATGCAACGCCCGTTTGCCTGCGCTGTCATTGATGAGGTGGATTCGGTCCTGATTGATGAAGCCGTCACCCCGCTCATCATCAGCCGGGCCATTCCCCCCGGAGAGAACCCGCTTGCCCCGGTCTATCGGTTGGCCGACCGAATCGCCGCGGGTTTGGGCGAAAAGGAAACCGAGATCGATGAGGAGGCCCGCACGGTCCGGCTAACCCAGGCTGGCCTGGCAGAGGTTTATGAGCGAGCACCGAAAATCGAGCTTCCGCTCCGGCGGGCCTGGCACGAATATGTGGAGCAGGCCCTCCGGGCGCGGCATCTTTTCGAGCGGGACGTTCATTACCTCTGCCGCGGCGACGCCATCGAGATCATTGATGAAAACACCGGCCGCAGTTTTGCAGATCGGAAATGGCGCGGTGGTCTGCACCAGGCGGTTGAGGCAAAGGAGAACCTGCCGATCACCGGGGAAACGGACTCCGATGTGACCATTTCCCGCCAGCGTTTCTACCGGCTCTACCCCTTCCTCTGCGGCATGAGCGGCACGGTCCGGGAAGAGGCGGTCGAATTTCGTGATGTCTATGGGCTGGAGATAGTCGCCATCCCCCGGCACCGACCCCTGTGCCGGAAGGAGTTGCCCGACCGCGTCTTCGCCTCGGGTGCCGAAGCCCGGGAGGCGGCGGTCTCGGAAATCCTCGCCCGACGGACCGCGGGCCAGCCTGTTTTGGTGGGGACCCGGACCGTTCTCCAGAGCGAACGCCTTTCCGCCCGGCTTGATGTAGCGGGGATTCCACACCGTTTGCTCAACGCCAAACAGGATGCTGAGGAAGCCGCCATTATTGCCGAAGCCGGTTCCCCGGGCCGCGTCACGATTGCCACCAACATGGCCGGGCGGGGAGCCGACATTCCGCTGGACCCCGCCGCCCGGGAGGCCGGAGGTCTCCATGTGTTGGGGATCGAACGGAATGAGGCCGCCCGGATTGACCGACAACTGGCAGGACGCAGTGGACGCCAGGGGGATCCAGGTTCGGCGCAGTTTTTTGTCGCGCTTGATGACGAGATTCCGCGCCGGTATGGGGGGCCCGACCCGGGCGACCGAACGGGGGAACTGGACCCTGGTCTGGCCCGTGACCTGCTGGCCTGTCAACGGCGGGCGGAAATGGAGGCGTTGGAGCGGCGAATTGGGGTGATGCGGGAAGACGAAGCCATGGACAAGCTCAAACGCTACCTGGGTTAAGTTCTGGTTAATTTTGCTCAATACGCGAAGACGACCCCTGTCAGAACCGGGAATTTCTGGCATCCTCCAAATTCAACTGCTACTAAAAACCTATGTCGGTAGTCGGCCGCGTCCTTTTATTTTTTGTGGTGGTGCTTGTTCCGGAGCTGGCTCGTGCGGTTGTCCCGTTACCGGACGAGTTCACCTGGGACCGCCCGGATGGTTACCTGACGAAGCCCGCTCCGGGAATCCTGGGAGGAACCGCATCGGATGTGGATGGACTGCTCGGATTTCTTGCCCTCCAGCTCGATCCCCCGCCCCGGGCGGCCGCAGCCGCGATCACGCTGATCGTTCCGGGATCCTCCGGTGGTTTCATCCGGGCCATCCTCGACCCGGGCGATGGGGAGGCCGTTTTGCTTTCGCCGGACCTGCGGGAACACACCGGGTTGCCGGAGCAAATCGTTGTGGTGCTCCCGGCGTCCGAACTCGGCCGGGCTCCGACCCTGGAGTTCCATTCGTCCCAGGCCAAAGCGGCTTTCATCCGCGTGTCGGTTGCCTGGCTGAGTGCTCAGGAAGTTTTCGCGACGGCCACGGAAAGATTGCCACGCGTGGTTTTCGGTGGGGAACGAATGAAATGCGTGGACGAAACGAACGAGGGGATTCCCCTCTCCCGGCGAGATCAGGTTCTGCCTCGGTCGGTCGATGCTGTTCTCCACACCCCTCCGCTCCGGGCGGATGAAGGAGCGGAGTTCAGTTTTGACCTTATTGCCGTGCCTGAGGCGGCCGCGTTCCGGGCTGAAATCGCCGGTGCGTTCCTTGGAGAATCGCTCGAACTCTGGGTCAACGGCAACGGTCCGCTCCTTGCCACGCCGTCCGTGCCCGCGCTGGGCGATCCGGGCGTGCTGCGCGAAGGCACTCAGTGGACCTACGCGGGCTGGCGGGCACTCTCCCTCTTTATCCCGGGTGATTGGCTTGCGCCCGGAGAAAACATGGTCGTGATTCAACGGGCTCAGACCGGCGCGGAACTGCCGCTCATGGCCTTGAAAGATGTCCGACTTGAACTGGCGCGACCCGCGTCCGCAGACACGGAGACAACGGAACCGCTCGACTCCCTCAACACCGACCTCAGACTCCCCGAACCATGAAGACGATTTCCCTCCACCGGACCCGCCGAGGTTTCACCCTGTTCGAGATTATGCTGGTTCTGGGCATCATCGTTCTGCTCATGGGCCTGGGCATTCGATCGCTGACCGGCCTGGGCGAGTATGCGAAAATCACCGCGGCGGAGTCCGACATCCAGACGTTCTCCATCGCGCTGCGGACCTATGAAACCTACAATCAGATGCTTCCGACCAGTGAGCAAGGGCTGCAGGCTCTGGTGACCCGGCCCTCGACTCCCCCGATTCCCCGGCGCTGGCAACAGTTGATGGACCAGATCAAGAAAGATCCGTGGGGTGAGGAGTACATCTACATCTATCCCGGTCGCCGCAATTCGTCCGGCTTTGACCTGTTCTCGGCCGGCCCGGACCGGAAACCGAACACGGACGATGATATCGGGAATTGGACGACAGAGTAAACGGGCGTGGCCGGCTGACGGCGGGTTTACTCTGATTGAGATGATTCTGACCGTCTCGATCATTGTGTTGATGCTCGGCTTCCTCTTTATGACTGTCCGAACCCTTGGTCTGGAGAGCCGTCTCCAGGGCGATGTGCAGGAGATCTCCGACCTGGCCCGGGGCACCCGCTTTCGGGCCATCACCGACCGGCTCCCGTGGCGGATCGAATTTACCGAGGATCACATCGCCTCCGTGCCGCCCAACCCTGGCGGAAAGCCGTCAGAAACGCCGGCCAAGGTGATCCAGATTGAGCGGGGCGTGGAGCTGCTCTTGCGAACTTCCCCCGATCAACCCTGGGAACCGCCATCTGCCCAGGTGTGGCGGTTTGACCCCACCGGCGTTGTCGGTCCGATGCAATTCCGGATCGCCCGGGAGGGTGCCTATGTTGAAATCGACGTGGACCCGCTGACGGGCCGCTTCCTGGAGACAGCCCGCTTCCTCAAATGAACCGGCGTGGCTTTACCATGATCGAGTTGATGATCGCCCTGGCGATCTTCGCTTTTGCTGTCATCAGCCTGATGGGCGCTCTCAAAGCCGGGATCGACGCGGCTGTGGCCTTTCGCAAAGAGCGCCAGCTCCAGGTCCTCTTGGCCGATCGGCTGGAAGAAATCCGCATCGCTCCCCTCACCCCCGGCAGGTTCGAAAACGACAGCACCCTTTTTCCTGGCAGAATCCACACCGAGGTTGAGCCCGTTGAACTCCTCAACCACGAGGGAGCACCTCTCAGCGGCATGTTTCGGGTGACAGTTCGCTATGAACCTTCCGGACGGGATGCGCCCGCGCCCCTGGCGGTCGAAACCTTCATCCACCAGATGCAGTAAGCGGCCCGTCCGGGGCGAGCCAGGCCGTTTTTGGGGTGCGTCCCGCCGTGGTTCCGGCAAGAATCCCTGGGATGCGGCCCGAACTTCGCACGGTCATTCCCGGTCCCGAGTCCCGCCGCCTGGCGGCGGAACTGCGGCGGTTTGAATCGCGCAACGTCACTTGCATCACTGAAGGATTTCCCGTCTTTTGGGAAAGAGCCGATGGTGCCTCGGTGTGGGACGTCGATGGGAATCGGCTCCTGGACTTAACCTCTGGGTTCGGCGTAGCGACGGGCGGGTTCAATGATGTCGTGTTCACCAAGGCGGCTGCCGAGCAAACCGGCCGACTCTATCACGCCATGGGCGACGTCCATCCGGCCGCCAGCAAGGCCGACCTCTGCCGCCTGCTCTCCACCGCCACGTTTGAACGTTGGGGGGCGGGTGAGGGAAAATCCATTCTTGGTAATTCCGGTTTTGAAGCGATCGAGGCTGCCCTCAAGACCGCCTGCCTGGCCACTGGCCGACGAAATGTTATCGCCTTTGAGGGAGGCTACCATGGGCTCGGTTTTGGTGCTCTGACGGCCACGGGCCTGCCTCCGTTCGCCGATCCCTTCCGTAAGATGTTAGCCGACTTCACCACCTTTCTGCCCTACCCCTACTGCTTTCGCTGCCCCTGGAAATGTCCCGGAGAGCACTGCGAGGAAACAGGCTGGCCTTCGCTTCGGGACGCCATTGGTCACGCTCACGCGCACCAACCCATCGCTGCCATCCTGGTTGAACCCGCCCAAGGCCGGGGCGGGGACATCTTTCCGCCACGCGGCTTCCTCCGGATGTTGCGGGATGCGGCTGACGAAATCGGGGCACTGCTCATCTTCGACGAAATCCTCACCGGATTCTGGCGCACCGGGGCACTCTTTGCCTGTGAGGCGGAGGCGGTGGTCCCTGACCTGATTTGTCTCGGCAAAGCCCTCACGGGTGGTTTCCCGCTCTCCGCCTGCGTGGGCCGGGCCGGAATCATGGACGCATGGCCGGAGTCGGACGGAGAGGCACTCCACACCAGCACCTTTCTCGGGAACCCGGTCGGATGCGCTGCCGGGGTCGCCTCACTCCGGCGCTGGCTTGACCCCGCCATGCCGGGTTTGGTCCGAACCGCAGGCGAGGCGTGGGAGAGAGCACTGCACTCCGTTCTGCCTAGATGTGTAAGCGTTGGTGAGGTCCGGGGCCGGGGCCTGATGTGGGGTGTTGAGCTGACCGGACCGGGCCGAGAACCGATTCCTGTTGGGCCCATCGTTGAGCGAGCACTCGCAGATGGCATCATCCTCCTTGGGGGTGGTCGCCTCGGCAATGTGCTCTCCGTTTCCCCGTCGCTGGCGGTTGACGCGGCTACCGCTCATTGGGCGGCCGAACAAATGGCGGGATGGATCAGGGAACAGGCAGCGCACTGTCCCCCGGACCAGTCCCCCGTTGACCGGGATTTGGCTTGCCCCCGGTGAAATAGCCGGCGACGCGCCAAGACCCGTCGATTTGCAGGGAGACAATAACGGTTTCTTCTGGGCCGGATTCGGGGCCGCGCTTGAACTGAAACACCACAAACTGACCGACCGCCCCGCCGGGAAGCTCGCGCAGAAACCGGGCAGCCACCAGGCGCCGTCCCCCGAGCTGCTTTTCTTCCAAAGGCAAGCTTCGGACGATTTCCGCCCATGCTTCCCGAGTCACAGCCTGCTGAAACTCACGCCCGGCCGTTTCCCATGAGCCGGTCGCATCACGAGTATCCACGGTGGCAAGCCATCGGTCGGCTGCCGCCCGGGCTTCATCGGTGATTTCAAGTGGCTGCCCGACCGCGGCCCACGTCACCCAACCGGAAGCCAACAACCCGACGACGTTCAAGATTCCTCCCTGGTCCAGCGAATGACCACGGAGCCGATGCTCCAAAAATAGCCTGCCAGAACAAAAAGGCCGCCTCCGAAGGTCATCAGGGCTCCCAGAGCGAGCAGCCAGAGGTTTGACGGCTGGTCGATGAGGACTGTCTCGAGATGATCTTGGGTTGGAAAGAGGCCGGTGATGGAGATGACCAAAGCCGCTCCGGCCAGGCTGATCCCCATGCCGAAGGCCGAAAGAAGCGCGGGTTTCCACCAGCCCTTCCGGCCCTGGCCCGCAAACAGGGCTGTTCCGACACCGGGAAGCACAAAGTTACCCAGCATTTCTCCCGTCCGAATCATCCACGGAGTGCGCATCATAAAACCGGTCTAAGGTTGCCATGCGCCCAGGCACCGGACCAAACTTTTTCAATTGCAGGTTTGACGCATCGGGCTGATTCGGTATTGACTCCGCCGCACTGCGATGCGCTCACTCCTCGACTTTCGCTTTTTCTTTACCGTCCTCTGCCTCGGGCTTTTCTCCCTGTACGCACTCAGCATTTCGTCTTGCTCGGATGCGTCAGCCGAAAACCTGCCGCCGTTTCTTGAAGTGCGCGAACCGTGACTTCCACCATGAGGTCGGCTCCGTTCCTCTCCACACTCGGTCTGGTAAGCCTTCTCGCTTTGGCTGGTTGTGAGTCCACGAGCTCCCGACAATCCGGACCCGGCCCGGCTGCGGTTCAGGCGGTTCCGCTGCCCACCTACACCCCGTCCGGCGACTATCTGCAAGGCACACTTCGACTTGGAGCGGCTCCATTCCTGGCACCTTACCTGACAGAACTGTCCACGACCTTCAAGCGGCTACATTGGGGTGCCTACACCGACCTTCTCCTCCCCGCGAACATCGCCGGGGAATTCCTTGCGGGCAAGGTGACTGTGGCGGTGAATACACGGCCCTTGAGCGATTCGGAAAAGCTCGCCTTCACTGAACGTTTTAATGGTCCGCCCCTTGAGTTCCGGATTGGCCAGGAACCAGTCGATGTCTTCGTTCATCCCTCCAACCCGGTTGCCACCCTCACGCCGGAACAAGTGTCTTCCATCTTCGGACTCGGCCGGAGTGCCGCCGGGACCTGGGGTCAGGTCGGTGCATCTGGTGGTTGGGCCGGATTTCCGATTAATCCGGTTGCCCCCGCTCCCGGCGGGGAAATCACCCGGGCCTTCCAGTGGGCGGCACTGGGCGGTGGACCTTTTAATCCCCGCGTGATGTTCACCGACAGTTCCAACCAGGTCGTCCGCCGCGTCGAACAGGATCCCGGTGCCATCGGGATTGGCAACGCGCGCCTCGCCGGTGGCGCGATCAAAGCCATCGGACTTCAACTCCGTGGCCAACGCTTCGCCATTTTTCCCACCCGGGAAAACCTGATGTCTGGAATCTATCCCTACCGCTCGTTCTATTACCTCTACGTCAACCCGCGGAGTCGCCCGATGGATCCGCTGGTCCGGGAGTTCACCCGTCTGGCGTTGAGCCAGGAAGGGGCTAATGCGCTTGGACGCACGGGTGCGTTTCCTCTTGATGGCGCGGCCGCCCGCCAGGGTCTCGCCGAACTGGCCGCGTTCGACCGGTTTTGACCGGGTCCCGGCTACGGCGTCACTCCCTGCGTCCGCTGCACCGTCAC
>CALFVM010000022.1 GCA_937928665.1 uncultured Candidatus Methylacidiphilales bacterium | reverse complement strand
CCGAGCTGGTGGCCGAGGCGGAGGAAGCCTCCTATGCCCGCCTGGCCGGTCTGACCCTGGCCGGGCTCATCGACCTCGTGCGCCACCGCCAACAAATCCGGACCCAGGCGGCGGAATATCAAATCTGAAGCACCGGTCCTCCCTTATGCCTCCCCCTGCCGAAATTGGCCGAGCCTGGCTGGAAAGCCTGGCCCGGGAATGTCCCACCTCCGCCCACGCTGCCAGCGAGATCGCGCTCATCGAGGCCCGGCTCGGTCTGCCCAAGCCGGTCACCCACGTGATCTCTGATGTCCATGGCGAGTTCGCAAAAATGCGGCACGTCATCAACAATGCCTCCGGCACCCTGCGTCCGCTTGTGGACCATCTTTTTTCCGGAAGGCTGGATGACGCCGCCCGGCGCGCCCTCCTCACTGTTCTCTACTACCCGCATGAACTCCATCGGTGCCTTGGCTCGATTATGGCCGATCCCCAGGCCCGGCGGACCTGGGTTCGCACCACCCTCCGGCAACAGTTCGAGGTCGTCCGGGAACTCGCCCGCACCCGGACCTCCCGCCAGCTTGAGGAGCTCGTGCCCAGCCATTTCCGCCGCCTTTTTAACGCCCTCTACCGCGAACCCTACTCCGGACGGGGTGAAACCTACGCCGATGCAATGATCGAGGTCTTTGCCCGCAACGAGATGGACCTGGACGCCGTCCGGGCTGCTTCCCGCCTGGTGCGCAACCTCGCGGTCGGCGAAATCATTGTCGCGGGCGATTTCGGGGATCGCGGCCCCCGCATGGACCGGGTCATCGATTACCTCCGCCAGCAACCTCAAGTCGCCTTCACCTGGGGCAACCACGACGCCGCCTGGATGGGCGCGTGCCTGGGCTCCCGCGCCCTCATCGCTCACGTCCTGCGCATCTCCCTCCGCTACCGCCGCCTCTTTCAACTGGAAGAGGGCTACGGGATTCTTCTCCTGCCATTGGAACAGTTGGCCACGCAGATCTATGGCGATGATCCGTGCGCCCGGTTCCGCTCGAAAAACGTCGGCGTGCGCGATGCCGCCCTGGTCGCCCGCATGCAAAAAGCGGCCGCCATCCTCCAGTTCAAGCTGGAGGGACAGATGATCCGGCGTCGCCCCGAGTGGGGTCTGGAGGCCAGAAACCTGCTGAAACACATCGATCCGGCCACCAGCACCGTCCGGCTCGGCACCGCCCGGCACCCCCTTCTCGACCCCCGCTTTCCCACCCTTGACTCGGCGGATCCCTACGCTCTGAGCCCGGAGGAAGAGGCCTGCATCGAAAGGTTGCGGGACTCGTTTATTTCCAGTCAGCGACTTTGGGAGCACATGCGGTTTCTCGTGCAGCGCGGCGCCATGTGGCTGGTGCGAGACGATGTTCTCATTTTTCACGGATGCGTGCCAACCCGACCCGACGGCTCCTTCGCGCCTTTTCCCGTGGGGGGACGCCCTGTCGCCGGGCGGGATATGTTCACCGCCTTCGACGAACTCGTCCGTCGTTGTTTCCGGCGCGGCGCAGCCGATGTCGGGGAAGAGACCGATTGGTTTTGGTATCTCTGGTGCGGGCCGCTTTCACCTCTCTTTGGCAAAGATAAAGTCGCCACCTTTGAAAGCTACTTTGTGGCTGACCCTGCCGCAGCCCACGAAGTCAAAGATCCCTACTTTGAAAAAATCCACCATCCCGACTTTGTCCGCCGCGTGCTCGGTGAGTTCGGCGTCAATCCCCACGGACTGGTCGTCAACGGACATGTGCCCGTCCGGGTTGAAAAAGGTGAAGACCCCGTCAAGAGAGGCGGCAACGCGGTCACCATCGACGGTGCCTTTTCCGAGGCCTATGGGGACCACGGCTATACCCTGCTGATCACTCCGGACCGGATTGACCTAGCCGAACACCATCACTTCGAAGGCGTCGGCGAAGCCGTTCTGAGCGGAGCCGATATTGTCCCCGCGCTGCGCACTATCCGCCACTATCCAAGCCTCCGCCGCGTGGGCGATACCGAAGAAGGAGAGTCTTTGCGGGAACGGGCGGCTGGCCTGGAAGCTCTCATCGCCGCCTACCAATCCGGACGTTTGTTTGAGTGCTGAGTATGGGCGGGGACCGATAAAGCTGCAGTCAGTCCCTTTCTTCGCCCTCTGGGTCGGGAGAAGACTGGTTGGGTGACCGAAATGACTCTGGTCATCGGAGCGCAGGACTTCCTGCAGGGTGCCAGGAGGGGCGATGGGCCATCACCACCAGGCCGGGCCGAGGACGAACTTCGCGGCCCAGGCGAGCGCGAGCAGGATGATCCAGCCGGGCAGGAACCAGCGGGGCGCGTTGAGGGGTTGGCGATGGATCAAGCGGACCCCGGCCCAGGCGATCGTGCCGATCCAGGCGATGGTCAGCGGGACGGTCAGGGGATTCCAGAGGAGGGAATCGGGCCACCGGCCCTCAAGCAAGGCAGCCCAGGCACGGGTCATGCCGGTGGAGGGCGCGGGAAGACCCGTGAGGAACTTCCAAAGGCTGGGAGGCAGTCCGCCCCGGGCCAGCCAGAAGAGGTTCCAGGCGGCGTAGCCGACCAAAGCCGCCCAACCCAACCATGCAGCCGGGTTTATTCGAGAGATTTGGCCGCCTTGCAATCTTCGATCAGCCACGGAATCCAGCAAAGAGGGAGACACAAAAAGATGAGGACGATAAACAGGATCAGCCGTTTTGATTGAGTCCGAGGAATAATTCTTTGCCTTTAGCCATGGGGTCTCCTTGAAGGTTTCCCGTGGTTAGCCATCGGGGGGCGAAGGCACAAGGATTAATTGGGTTAAAGCGTTGTCCGTCATGGAAAAGGATGCCCGACGGCCCTTGTTTTCCCGCCGAAGGCGGCTATGGAGAGAGGTTCATGAAAGAATCCAACGAGACCAAGCCCGCCGCTCCCACCCGGTCGCGGGTCGAAGAAGAGCTGTTAAAAGCGCGCACCATCATGATTTTCGGCGAGATCGACCAGGCCCTGGCCAGGACGTTCTCCGAGCGGATTCTGGTTCTGGACCGGGAATCCAGCGAGGAAATCCGGGTGTTCATCAATTCCGAGGGCGGGCATGTGGAATCGGGCGACACCATTTTTGACATGATCCGGTTTGTGTCGGCACCGGTGAAGGTGATTGGGACCGGCTGGGTGGCCAGCGCGGGTGCCCTGATTTTCGCAGCGGCAAAAAAGGAAAACCGAATTTGTCTGCCGAACACCCGCTTCATGCTCCATCAACCGCTAGGCGGGGTGCGTGGGCAGGCTTCGGACATTAGTATTGAAGCGGAAGAAATTCTCAAGATGCGGGATCGGCTCAACCGGACCTTTGCCGAACAGACCGGCCAACCGCTCGAACGGATCGAGCGGGACACCGACCGGAATTTCTGGATGAGTGCGGAAGAAGCCAAAGCTTACGGTTTGGTCGGGCGGATCATTCACGGGATCAAGGAACTTTAAGTGTGCGACGGAGGGCGGCATGGAGATATCCCTGACCACGCCCTCGCTGCTCTTTCCGGCCATCAGCCTGTTGATGTTGGCCTATACCAATCGGTTCCTCGCGCTGGCTTCCCTCATCCGGCGCCTGCACGGCGATTGGACGACCGACGCCGCTGGTTCGGTAGCGAGGCAAATCGAGAACCTGCAGTTCCGCCTTCTGCTCATCCGTTGGATGCAGGTTCTCGGCGTGGCCAGCATGCTCCTTTGCACGGTCTGCATGTTTGTCCTGTTCGCGGGTTGGACCCGTGCGGGGGAAATGGTTTTCGGTGCCAGCCTGTTGTTGATGATGGGCTCTCTCGGTGTGTCGCTGTGGGAGATCCATCTTTCCGGCGGCGCCTTAACCATTCTCCTAGGTGATATGAAAGGGAAGGCCTGAACGGGCGGGATCTCGCCGGAGGGTTTCAGAGAGAACCTTGGTTGGTTGCTCCGACCAGCCGGGCGCGGATTTGGCTGACGTCCAGGCCGACAAGGATGTTTGAGGCCGGGATGCTGAACTCCAGGGTGTCGAGAGCGGTTTCAATAACGGCGACGCCTAAACCGGACAAGCTGCCGTGGAGAAAATAGGCCCGGGTTTTGTCCGGGAAGTGGTGCCAGTGGCGTTTGACTTCCTCCACATGGTCAATGATGCGGGCGTGCCCGTTGAAGGTGACCACTCGGGCTAGGTCGGGGGAGGTAAAAACCCATTGGACATCTGGGTGCGTGCGGATTTCGGTGACCTTGCGACTGGTGGTGGCCGTGATCGAGAGAAGATGGTCGAAGGTGCCGACGACAACGCCTCCCATCCAGCGGGCGCGGGGACAGCCTCGCCCGTCCACCGTGCATAGCATCCCGTAAGCGGTTCCCGCTGTCAGTGCCCGGGTGGCGTCGATAATCTCGTCGAGTGTTGGAGCCTGCGCCGGTGTGTGGTTGGCGGGCGGCGGCATGTGGGGCACCCCTGATTATTGCGCCAATGGTGCCTCGCTGAGCAACGTAATTTCATTGCCATTGATTTTCATAATGCCACTCAGCGTGAACGTGGTCTCCCGATCCGGGCACTGGATGACGACCCGGCTAAGATCGGAGATGGTCAGGAAGAGATTGGCATCAGGAGCGACCTGCCAGACACTGCTCCGGGCATGGACCTCCACCCCACAGGCCAGTGCCCGGTAAATCAGGCCCAAAGGGGAACAGATCGACACCGTCAGGAGCGGACCGCTCTCCGGTTGGCGGAGGGCGACTCGGGCGTCAGGACGGGAGACGGGGCCAGGGTCGGGGGATGCGGCCATGGTCTGATGCTGCCGCCGGGGCGGGTGCGACGTCTCCGCACGGCGTGCCTTTGCTTGCGCAGATCTTGCCGGAACCTGATTGCCAGTCCGGAGCCAGTCTCTAACCTCTGTCGGGTGGCCCACTCTTCCCAAGCCGCTTTGGCCAGACTGGCAGACTCCGCGATCTACCGCGATTACGAGCAGGCCTTCTCGCTTGCAACCGGGCTGCCCCTTTCCCTGCGCGCAGGAGAAACTGCCGGACTCCTCCACCATGGCAAACCGTCCGAGAACCCTTTTTGTCACCTGATGGCGTCGGCCAGCAAAGCCTGTGCGGCCTGCCTGGAAGTCCAGGATGAACTGGGGCGCGGTACAGGACCGGAGCCCAAAACAGTGGTTTGTTTTGCCGGGTTGTGCGACACCGCCGTGCCCGTGCGGAGCGGCCAGGTCCTCATCGGCTATCTTCAGACCGGGCAGGTCATGTTGAAAAAGCCGACCCGGGACCAGTTCAACCGGGTGACCCGGCAACTGCTGGACTGGGGGTTAAAGGTCGATCTGAAGCGGGTGGAGGAAGCTTACTTCCATTCCCGGGTCATTCCCCTGGAGCAATACGAGGCCGTCGTCCGACTTCTCACCATCTTTGCCCAACACCTCGCCGCCGCCGCTAATCAGATTACGGTTCAGGAACGGACCCGTGAGCCGATCCAGGTGGCCAAGGCCCGCGAGTTCATTGACGCCCATCAGGGGGAAGACTTGTCCCTCGACCAGGTCGCCGCCTATGTTCACACCAGCACGTTCTATTTTTGCAAATTATTCAAAAAAGCCACTGGCCTGACGTTCACCGAATACCTCACCCGGGTCCGTATTGAAAAGGCCCGGGCCCTGCTGGCCGACCGGCAGAAGCGGGTTTCCGAAATTGCGTTTGAGGTGGGCTTTCAATCGCTCTCCCAATTCAACCGCGCTTTTCTCCGCATCTGCGGCCAGTCGCCCAGCCAGTTCCGTGCGGAATCGCCCTCATAAAAAAAGTGCCACCCACCGGTTGTCCCCCCC
>CALFVM010000021.1 GCA_937928665.1 uncultured Candidatus Methylacidiphilales bacterium | reverse complement strand
GTTTGCGGTGTTGCGGATGGCCAACGCCGGGGTCTTCGCGTAGGGTTCGCCGGGATGAAGCTGGAAAAGATCGAGTGGCAGGATCAGGTGACCTACAGGGTGGGGGATGAACGTCAGACGATCTGGTTGTGCCCGACAGCGGGTGCCCGGCTGTGTCGTTGGGAGGTGGAGGGGCGCGAGATGTTGTTCTGGCCGGAGGCGGCGGACTGGTCCAAACCCGAACGGATCCGGGGAGGCAATCCGATTTTGTTTCCGATGATCGCCCGGCACTTTGTCAACGGGAAAGGGGGGCGTTGGCGGGACCCGGAGGGGACGGTGCGGGAGATGCCGATGCACGGGTTTGCGCGGACATCGGCTTTTGCAGCGGAGACAGAAGACGACCTGTTTTGGATGGTGCTGGACGATTCGGAGGCGACGCGGCCGTTGTATCCGTGGCCCTTCCGGTTTCGGGTTGGGTATGGCCTGACAGATGGGGGGCTGGAGGTGAGACTGGAGACGACGAATCGGGGGAATCGCCCCATGCCGTATTGTGCAGGGCATCATTTTTACTTTCCGGTTGCGCATGGTGAGCGGGGCCGGTGGCGGCTGGAGTTGGGAGCGCGAGAGTGGGCGCGGCAACGGACGGATGGATCGATCTGGAGAGAGCCATCGCTGCGGGATCGTCATCGTCTGGACGATTACGGGTTGGTGGATCGGTTTCATTTGGAACTCAAGAAACAGCCGGTGGTTCTGACCGATGAGGGGACGGGGCGGGGCGTACGCTTTGAGCTTGGGGGGAGCGAGGTGCCGTGGTTTGCCGTGACCACGTGGACGCAGGCGACGGATTCGGATTTTTATTGTGTGGAACCGTGGGCGGGATTGCCGAACGCAATTCATCACGGGCAGGGCTTGCGCTGGCTGGAGCCGGGCCGGACGGAGACGGCGCGATGCCGTTTGGTTCCGCTGGGGTCATGACCTACCAGGAGGCGGTCGATTATCTTTTCGGGCTCCAGATGTTCGGCGTGAAGCTGGGCCTGGAGAACATGCGCCGTCTATGCGGGGCACTGGGTCATCCGGAGCGGGAGCTGAGGTTTATCCACATTGCGGGGACCAACGGGAAGGGGTCAACCGCGGCGTTGTTGGACGCGGCGTTGCGGGCCTGCGGACTTCGGGTGGGCCTGTTCACGTCACCGCATTTGTGTGAGGTGACGGAACGGGTGCGGATGGCGGGGCAGGCGGTTGACCAAGAGAAGTTCGCTCGGGCGGTGGCCGGGGTTCGTCTCGAGGTGGAACGGCTGCGGGAGCAGGGGGTGGCGGTGACCTTCTTTGAAGCGATGACGGGAGTGGCACTTGTTTTGTTTCGTGATGCGGGAATCGAGGTGGTGGTGTGGGAAACGGGGTTGGGCGGACGGCTGGATGCAACCAATGTGGTCGAGCCGCTGTGTTGCGCGATCACGCGGATTGACCGGGATCATGAGCGGTGGCTTGGCGCGACCCTGGCGGAGATCGCGCGGGAAAAGGCGGGAATCCTGAAGCCGGGCCGACCGGCGGTAGCGATCCGGTCGGGCCCGGAGCCGGACGGGATTCTAAAGATGCGGGCGGAGGAACTTGGGGTAGCGCTGCGGTGGGTGGATCCGGCGGAGCGCGGCCCCGTGGTGGAGCCGCCCTGGAGGGGTCAATGGTGCCGCGTGGGAGGTGAGGTTTGGTTGACTCGTTTGCTGGGGGCGCACCAGCGGGAGAATCTTGCGGTGGCACTAGCGGTGTTGGAGGTGGTGCGGGGAGAGGGGTTGATTTTGCCAGAGGCGAGGGTCAGGGAGGGACTATCCGCGGCCCGATGGCCGGGGCGATTCGATGTGCAGCGGGAAGCACCGCCTCTGGTCGTGGATGGAGCGCATAATCCTTGCGCGATGCTGCGGTTGCGGGAAACGTGGTCTGAGGTGTTTGGCGCGGGTCCGGGCCGGATAATTTTTGGCTGCCTGGCCGAGAAAACCTGCCCAGAACTGGTGGTGCCATTTGATGAGGCAGGACGGGAGGTTTGGGTGGTGCCGGTCAAGTCAGGCCGGGGCGCGACGGTCGCGGATGCGGCCGGATTATGGAACAAGGCAAACGTGCGGGTGTTTGGGTCGTGCGAGGAGGCTCTGGCGGCTGAACAAGCCTCCCCGGAAGAGAAGGGAACTTTGGCCACGGGCTCACTTTACCTGGTGGGAGAGGTCTTGAGGCAAAGCTCGGGATTGCGGGACGAGATCGGGTTGAATGGGTGACATGAAGATGCCGAGTATTGTTTTCTTTGACGCGGCGGGGACGTTGATTCGCCTGGCTCGCCCGGTCGGAGAAACGTATGCAAGGCTGGCGGTCAACTATGGTGCTGTCATGTCGGTTGAAGCGACGGAGCGGAGATTTCGTCAGGCGTGGAGGGAAATGAATGTCGGAGCGGGCAGCCCTCCACGATTGACCAAAGGGTGGTGGAAGGAGGTGGTCCGGAAGTCATTGCCAGAGGAGGGCCGGGTGGGAACGTTTCCGTTCGATGACTATTTTGAAGAGCTGTTTCGCGTGTTCGCGCGACCGGATCTTTGGCGGGTCTTTCCAGAGGTGGAGGGGGTGCTGGACAAATTGGAACACTGCGGTGTGCGCCGGGCCGTGCTTTCAAATTGGGATGGCCGTTTGCGGGGTATTCTTGATGGGCTGGGTTTGGCGCGGCGGTTTGAGTGGATTGGGGTGAGCGAGGAACTGGGGGCGGCCAAGCCGGACCAACGGATCTTCAGGGCGGCTGAATCAGCCGTTGGGCTGAGAGGGCGGGAAGTTTGGCTGGTGGGAGATGATGCGGCAGCGGATTGGGGCGGGGCGGAGATGGCGGGATGGACGGGCCGGTTGCTCATGCGACCAGATCGCAATCTGGAAGTAGCATTAGCGGAGGTATGGTCCGAGGCTGATCTCTAATAATTGGAAAATTTCTCCGCATCCGTTTTGACAGGTTGCACTTTCTTTCTACGGTCTAGAGGGGTCCCAAGGGACTCCTCTGAATCATCACTCCCAATTTATGAAGCAACTCGTCCTTCTGGCTACCTCGTCTCTGGGCCGCAAATACCTGGTCGCGGTGACCGGAGCCGCTCTGGTCGCTTTTGTAATCATCCACATGCTCGGGAACCTGCAGATTTTCCTAGGGGCAGATGCGTTGAATCATTACGCGAAGGTGCTTCAAAGCAATGCATTGGTGCTGTGGGGGTTCCGTGCGGGACTGTTGGCGGTGGCGGTCATCCATGTGGCGTGTGCGATTTCTCTGGCGGTAGAAAACAAAAGGGCGCGCCCAGCCGAATATGCGACGAAGACAAAGATCCAGGCTTCATTAGCTTCACTGACCATGGTGGCGAGTGGGCTAATTGTGCTGGGATTTATTATCTTCCATCTGCTGCATTTCACGGTCAAGGCGGGTCCCTTCGCAGATTATGCCCTGTTAAAGACGCAAATTGGAGGCGAAGGTCCGCTGGTCCCAGATGTGTTCGCAATGGTGGTTCAGGGATTCTCGAATGTGTGGATTTCCGGGTTTTACATCGTGGGGGTGGGGCTTCTCTGCGTGCATCTGAGCCACGGGATCGGGAGTATTTTCCAAACGGTTGGACTCCGCGACGCCAAGACTGCGGTCTACACGGAATGGTTGGCCAAAGTGGTTTCGGTGGTGATTTTTGTAGGAATGGCCGGGGTGCCGCTGGCGGTTCTCCTGGGTTACGGAAAATAACGCAGCCGAACGACCTGAAGACAAAGCTATGCAACTCGACGCCAAAATTCCAAGTGGTCCACTCGCTCAAAAATGGGAAAAGCACAAAGCCTCCATCCGGCTGGTCGCGCCGAACAACAAGCGGAAGCTGGAAATCATCGTGGTCGGTTCTGGTCTGGCCGGAGGAGCCGCGGCCGCATCCTTCGGGGAACTGGGGTACAAGGTCAAGTGCTTCTGTTTTCAGGACAGCCCGAGACGCGCGCACAGCATTGCAGCCCAGGGAGGAATCAATGCGGCGAAGAATTATCAGAACGATGGGGACAGCGTTTACCGCCTGTTTTATGACACGATCAAAGGGGGGGATTTTCGGGCGCGTGAGGCCAACGTGTATCGTTTGGCTGAGGTAAGTGTTCATATCATTGATCAGTGCGTGGCTCAGGGTGTGCCTTTTGCGCGGGAATATGGTGGGCTTTTGGCCAACCGGTCTTTTGGCGGGGCACAGGTTTCCCGGACATTCTACGCGCGGGGTCAGACGGGGCAGCAGCTCTTACTGGGTGCCTACTCGGCATTAAGCCGTCAGATTGCGGCCGGGACTGTGAAGATGTTTCCCCGCACAGAAATGCTGGATTTGGTGGTGGTGGACGGACATGCGAAGGGAATTATTGCGCGGGATTTGGTGACTGGGGAGTTGACGGTCCATGCGGCGGACGCGGTGGTGCTGGCTACCGGCGGGTACGGCAACGTGTTCTACCTTTCGACTTATGCTCGGGGATCAAACGCAACAGCGGCTTGGCGGGCGCACAAGCGGGGCGCGTTGTTCGCCAACCCGTGTTACACGCAGATCCATCCGACCTGCATCCCGGTGTCAGGTGATTACCAGTCCAAGCTTACGTTGATGTCCGAGTCGCTGCGCAACGACGGCCGGGTTTGGGTTCCGAAAAAGAAGGAGGACTGCGACAAGGCACCGGGTGAAATCCCGGAGGCGGATCGTGATTATTACCTGGAGCGGAAATATCCGAGTTACGGAAACCTGGCACCGCGGGATATTTCATCGCGGGCCGCCAAGGAAGTGTGTGACGAGGGTCGGGGGGTCGGACCGGGGAAACTGGGTGTATACCTTGACTTTGCCGATGCGATTGGGCGTCTGGGTGAAGATGCGGTCCGGGAGCGGTATGGCAATCTGTTCGACATGTATCACGAGATTACCGGCGAAAACGCTTATAAGGTGCCGATGCGGATTTATCCGGCTGTGCATTACACCATGGGCGGATTGTGGGTGGACTATAACCTGATGAGCAATATTCCCGGGCTGTTTGTCGCGGGGGAGGCTAACTTCTCAGATCACGGAGCCAATCGCCTGGGAGCCAGCGCGTTGATGCAGGGGCTGGCCGACGGCTATTTTGTTTTGCCTTACACCATTGGGGATTACCTCGCCACGCAGTTGGCAGGACCGCGCCCGAACGCGGAGGCGGCTCCGTTCCGCGAAGCGTTGCGTGAAAACGAGGGTAAGGTGAAGCAATTGCTTTCCTTGCGGGGGAAGGAGACGGTGAACTCAATTCATAAGCGGTTGGGCAAGCTGATGTGGGATCATTGCGGGATGGCACGCAGCGAGGAAGGGTTGCGCGAGGCATTGGAGCTGATTCCGGCCCTGCGTGAGGAGTTCTGGGCGCATGCCTGTGTGCCTGGGAAAGACGAGGGGATCAATCAGGCGCTGGAGAAAGCATGGCGTGTGGCCGATTTCCTTGAACTGGGCGAATTGATGTGCCGGGATGCGCTGGATCGGCGGGAATCGTGCGGCGGCCATTTCCGGGTGGAAAGCCAGACTCCGGACGGAGAAGCCCTGCGGCACGACGATGAATATGCCTACGTCTCCTGTTGGGAATGGAAAGGCGATGGCCAGGAGCATTCTCTTCACAAAGAACCGCTTGTTTACGAAGAAGTGAAATTGCAAACCCGGAGCTACAAATAATGAAAGTCAATCTGCGCGTCTGGCGGCAGGCCTCGCCGAAATCTGAAGGTCGGATGGTCGATTATGAAGCTCCCGGTTTGAACCCGAACATGTCCTTTTTGGAAATGCTCGACGTCGTGAACGAGGGTCTCATTCGTAAGGGCGAGGAGCCGATTG
>CALFVM010000020.1 GCA_937928665.1 uncultured Candidatus Methylacidiphilales bacterium | reverse complement strand
CTGGTTGACGCCCAATTGAAATCCGCCGCCCGGCGCCTGGAAATCAAACGCGGCCAGCATCCCGAGCACCGGCGCCGTGCCCGCCAGCACCGCCGCCAAAGCCAGCCAGCGGGCCTGGCGTGCCCGGCTTTCCGGCAAAAGGAAAAGCACCACGGCGCCGATGAGCGCGGTCAGAAAAGTCCAGACCATCATGGCAGTAAAGTCATCCCGGATTGGAACAGATGAAGTAACACCCCGGGAAACACGCCCAGGATCAGCAAACCCGTCCCCACCGGAGCAAAGACGGCGATTTCACCCGGGCGCAAATCAGGGAACGTCCGCCAGTGCTCCGGCAACGGCCCGGAGAATACCTGGTGAATCACCCGCAGCAAAAAGACCGCGGTGATGAGCAGACCGGGCAGAGCCACGGCCACCCAGCCGCCCACCAGGTGGAAGCTGCCCTGGAAAATCAAAAACTCCCCGATAAACCCGCTCAATCCCGGCAGCCCGATCGAGGCAAACAACACCACTCCCATCCATCCGGCAAGTGCGGGAGCCACCGCGCGCAGTCCCCCCAAATCCCCCAACCCGCGCCGCCCACCCGTGCGTTGCTCGATCACCGCGACAAAGGCGAACAAGGCCGCCGCGGTCAACCCGTGGTTGACCATCTGGAAGCCCACCCCAGCCAGCGTCCCCGTTCCGGTGCCGACCCCCGCCGCGCCCACCGCAAAAATACCTAACAAGCAATAACCCAGGTGGTTGATGGAGGAATAGGCGAAGATCCGCTTCAAATCGCTCTGGGCCAGAGCGGCCAGTGCCGGCAGGAGGATGGAAGCCAGGGCCAGAGTCAACAGGACGCCGCCCCACTGCGCCATTTGTCCGGGGAATAACGGCAACAACAACCGCAGCATCCCGTAAAGCCCCATCTTGGAAAGCAGACCGGTGAGGAGCATGCTCACACTGGTGGGGGCTTCCGCATAGGTGTCCGGCAGCCAGGTGTGGAATGGCACCACCGGCACCTTGACCGCCAGACCCAGAAAAACGCCGGCAAAAATCAGCACCACCGGTGCCGGGCCCTGGGCCTGCAACAAGGCCTCCAGCCTTCCGCTTTGTCCGGCCTCGGCCAGTCCGGCGAAATCAAAACTGCCGGCCACCCCGAAGACCGCCAGCATCCCGAGCAACATGGCGATGCTCCCGGTCATGGTGTAGAGGAAGAATTGAAACGCCGCCGCCCCGGCCCGTGGCCCGCCCCACAGCTTGATCAGGAAATAGGCCGGAATCAGGCTCAGTTCCCAGAACAGGAACCAAGGGACGAAGTTCAGGGATAGAAACACCCCCAGCACCGCCGCCTGCAGCAGCAACATCAGGCTGTAGAACAATCGCGGCAGCCGAAGTCCGCCCGGACTGATCCACAAGGCAAACGGCGTTACCAGACTGGTCAGCACCACCAGCGAAAGCCCCAGACCATCCACGCCGAACACCCATTCCGCACCCAGCGCGGCAATCCACGGGAAGCGCAAGACCAGTTGTGGACCCGCCACCGTGTAGTCGAATTGCAGCAGAGCCAGCCCCGCCACGATCAGCGTGACCAGGGCGGAGGTGAGGGCCAGGCGCCGGGCCCATCCGGAGGGGCCGCCCGTCACGGCCAGCGCACCGGCCACCGGGGTCAGCAGAAGGATGAGCAGGGTCCAGTTCATAACAAAACCAAGAGCAGTAGGATCAGCACACCGGCGCCCAGGCCGGTGAGCCATGTTTGCAGGTGGCCGCGGTGGAGCCGTTGCACCCCGGATCCGGTGTGGAGCAAGCCGGCACACACCCGGACAAAACCGCGATTAAGTGCCTCCCGGTCGATGCCATCCACCACGGCGGACAGGCGCCGGATCAGCGCGGCGGGCACGCCGGGCAATCCGACCCAAACCCACCGGTCTAACGCCGCCGCCAGCCGTCCCAGCAGTCCGGTCCCCGCCACCACCGTGCGTTGATAGAGCGCATCGATATATAAGCCTTGGCCCAGGGCGCGGTGGATCGCACCGCCGCGCGATTCCAATGGATCGGGACACCGTTCATTCACCCGTCCGGGCCGGTAAATCATCCACGCCAAACCCACGCCGCCGGCCACCAGCAGGATTGAGACCACGAGCAATGGCAGCGATTCCGCCGTCACCAGATGGTCCGGATCCCAATGCGGGGTCTGCCCTTGCAAAAACGCGCTGAACCCCGGCCAGGCCGGAGTGGCGATGAGCACCGGCAAGACCGAGAACGCGGCCAGCACGGCCAATGGTCCGGTCATCCGCCGCGGACTTTCATGGGCGTGTGCCGCTGCTTGCGTCCGCGGCCGCCCGAAGAACACCAGCAACATCAACCGGCTCATGTAAAACGCCGTCAGAAACGCCGCGGCCAGCCCGAGATAAAAGGGTCCTTGGGAAACCGGCCATTCATGGGCCGCGTGCAGGATCGCTTCCTTGCTCCAGAATCCGGAAAAGAAAAACGGAAACCCGGCCAGCGCCATCATCCCGATGGCATAGCAGGCGAACGTCACCGGCATCCGCCCGCGCAACCCGCCCATGCGCCGCACGTCTTTTTCCTCGTCACACCCGTGGCTGACCGAACCCGATCCGAGGAAGAGCAGTGCTTTGAAAAACGCGTGCGCCAGCAAGTGGAACAGGGCCGCCCCCCAACCGCCCACCCCCAGCGCCAGCATCATGATGCCCAACTGGGAGACCGTCGAATAAGCCAGAATGCGTTTGATTTCGTTCTGGGCCACCGCCACGCAGGCGGCGAAAAGCGCGGTCACCGCCCCGGTCCAGGCCACCACGGTCAGCGCGTGTTCACCCACCGCCGCAGACGCCTCAAACAAAGGAAACGCCCGCGCCACTAAAAACACCCCGGCCGCCACCATGGTCGCCGCATGAATCAGGGCACTGACCGGCGTGGGGCCTTCCATGGCATCGGGCAGCCAGACGTGCAGCGGCACCTGGCCGGATTTCCCCGCCGCGCCCACAAACAAGAGTAGGGCGGTGGCCGTGGCCACGGTGACGCCGCCGGCCGCCGGTGCGGTCAGCCTTCCCAGTGCCACGTTCTCCAGCAAGCCGCGCCCCGCGTCGTAGAAAAGCAAGGTGCCAGCGGAAGTGCCCAGCCAGATCATCCCGAGGAACAGCCCCACATCCCCCACCCGCGTGACCAAAAACGCTTTGCGGGCCGCCGCGGCGGCGGAGGGTTTCTGAAACCAGAACCCGATGAGCAGATAGGAGGCCAGGCCGACCAGCTCCCAGAACATGAAGAGCATCAGCAAACTATTGGCCACCAGCACGCCCAACATCGCCCCGGAGAAAAACGAAAGGAAACAAAAGAACCGCACCGCCCGCGGGTCATGAGCCATGTAACCCGTGCTGTAAATAAACACCAGCAGCCCGACCAGCGTGACCATCACCAGCAGCGGCGCGTTGATGGTATCGAGCACCAAGCCTAACGGCATCACCACCTCCGGCCCGATTCGAAACCAGGTAAAGTTCAACGTCTCCCGGTAAGCTTCCCCCGATCCGCTTCCGCCCAGCACCGGCAGAAACACTCCCAGCGCAAGCAACAACGCCCCCGCCTGACCGGCCACCGCCAATCGCCCGGCGGCGGCGATCCGTTGTGTCGGAAAAATCACTAACACTGCCGCTACCAGAAGCGGTAGCAACGGGATCAAGGCCAGTGCCACCAGCAATGTCTCACGATTCATTCGCCACCTCGCTCATCGCCACCGGGTCGATCGTCCGACGGTGGCGGTAGATTAAAATGATCAAAGCCAGGCCCAC
>CALFVM010000019.1 GCA_937928665.1 uncultured Candidatus Methylacidiphilales bacterium | reverse complement strand
AACTGGAAGTCATGCTGACCCAGGCCCAGGGGACCGACTTTAAAGGGGTCTCGACTAGCGAAGTCAACATCGGCACCACCCTCACCCTCAGCGACACCTCCACCGGTGCGGTTGAAACCGTCACCATCCTCGGAGCCTGGGACAGCAACCCGGAAAAGGGGATCGTTTCCTACCAGACCCCGATGGCTCAGGCCCTCTTAAAAAAGTCCGTAGGTGACCTTGTTGACCTGCCTCTGGAAAGCGGCACCAAACGCCAGATTCGGATCGAATCCATTTCCGCCTACAACCCCTAACCCCACTCCAACCCATCCATTCCCATGAACTGGACCCAAATCAAATCCGTCAAAGCCCGCGAAGTCCTCGATTCCCGAGGCAACCCCACCCTTGAAGCCGAAGTCCTCCTTGAAGACGGCTCTCTCGGCCGCGCCATCGTACCCTCCGGTGCCAGCACCGGAGTCAACGAAGCTCTCGAACTCCGCGACGGCGACAAGGACCGCTACCAGGGCAAAGGGGTCCTCAAAGCCGTCACCAACGTCCACACAAAAATCGCCCCTGCCCTGATCGGCCTCGACGCGGTGGATCAACTCACCGTCGATCGCACCATGCTTAACCTTGATGGCACCGCTACGAAGAAGAACCTCGGTGCCAACGCCATCCTTGGCGTCTCCCTCGCCACCGCCCACGCTGCCGCCGCCTCCCTCGGTCTGCCCCTTTATAAATACCTCGGCGGACCCAACGCCAAAGTCCTTCCTGTGCCCATGGCGAATATCATCAATGGCGGTGCTCACTCGGATGCACCCATCGACTTCCAGGAGTTCATGATCGTTCCCGCCGGATTGCCCACCTTCCGCGAAGCCATTCGCGCCGGTGTTGAAACCTTCCACGCCCTCAAAGGTATTCTCCACGACCGCCACCTGGGGACCGCCGTCGGGGACGAGGGCGGATTCGCCCCCAAACTTGCCTCCACGGAAGAGGCCCTTGAGGTCATCGCCGCCGCCGTTAAAAAAGCCGGTTACAAACTCGGCAAACAAATCTTCATCGCCCTCGACGTGGCCAGCAGCGAATTCTACGACGAAAAATCCAAAAAATATGTCTTCAAAAAGTCCGACGGACGCAAGCTGTCGGTGGACGAACTCGTCAGCTTCTATGCCGACCTGAAGAAGAAGTTCCCCATCATCTCCATTGAAGACGGCTGTGCCGAAGAGGATTGGTCGGGCTGGAAAGCCCTCACCGAAGAGCTCGGTGCCTCCACCCAGCTCGTTGGCGATGACCTCTTCGTCACCAACGTCGCCTTCCTCCAAAAAGGGATCGATACCGGCACGGCCAACTCCATCCTCGTCAAAGTCAACCAGATCGGTTCCCTGACCGAAACGCTCGACGCGATTGAGCTGGCCAAGTCGTCCAAATACACCTCCGTCATCTCCCACCGGAGCGGCGAGACCGAAGATTCCACGATCTCTGATATCGCCGTCGCTACCAACGTGGGCCAAATTAAGACAGGTTCTTTCTCGCGTTCCGACCGCCTGGCGAAGTATAACCGGTTGTTGCGTATTGAGGAAGAACTCGGTGCCAACGCGATTTATGGAGGCAAGATCCCGTCAATTTAATCCCCAAGCCATCGGGGTCGGATCTCGCAGAGGAGGCGATGCCTGGCATCGCCTCCTCCCCTGGCTTTATTGGACCGGCATCGCCCTGGTCTGCGCTCTTTTAACCGCCCTGCTCTGGCCCCAATTCCAGACCCACATGGTTTACCAGCAGCGGAAAGCCGATCGCGCCGCCGAACTTGCTGCCCAGGAAGCCCACGGCCGGGCTCTTGAGGACGAACTCATCCGGCTCCAACACGATCCCCTCTACGTGGAGCGGATGGCGCGGGATATCCTGAACGTCGGTCGCTCCGGCGAAACCATTTTCCGCTTCCAACCTTATTCCGCCGTCCCTCCGCCTCCGCCCGGCCACAGCCGGTGAGTCGGTCCCTCTGACGGATATCCTTCTGGGAATGCCGCCCTACTTCAACGCCTCGCTGATCCGGTAGCCGACCCCGCGGATCGTTTCAATGTAGTGGGCCGCTTCGCCTAACTTTTCCCGAAGTCGCCGGATGTGGGTGTCGACCGTCCGCGTATCGATCACGCTTTCATAACCCCAGACATCGTTCAGCAAGCGATCCCGGCTCTGCACCCGCCCGCGCCGCTCCATGAGAATAGCCAGGAGCTTGAACTCTGTATGGGTCAACACAACCGGACAGCCGCTGAGCAAGACCTCATGGCGCGCATGGTCTAAGTGGAGGTCGCCAATTTTCAGCCGCTCCACCGGCTCCTGCGCTCCCGCACTCCGGCGCAGCACCGATTGAATGCGTAAAACAATTTCCCGCGGACTAAACGGCTTGGCCACATAATCATCCGCGCCCAATTCCAGTCCGACAATCCGATCCACCTCATCCGATTTCGCCGTCAGCATGATGATCGGGATTTTCACCGTGGCCGAATCCCGCCTCAGTGCTTTGCAAACCTCAATCCCCGACATCTGCGGCAACATCAGATCCAAAACAATCAGGGACGGCATCTCCGCT
>CALFVM010000018.1 GCA_937928665.1 uncultured Candidatus Methylacidiphilales bacterium | reverse complement strand
GCTTTTTTTCTATCTTTTAGCGGCCACCGCCCTGGCAATTGCGATTATGGCCGGATTGCGTGGAGCCAAGTTTTCGCGTCCGCCAATCGAGATTTTTGCGGATATGGACCGGCAACTGAAGTTCAAGTCACAGGTTCCGACGGAGTTTTTTGCCGATGGGCGAATGGACCGGCCAACGGTGCCGGGAACCGTTCCATTCGGGCTGCCGGTAGATCAGCCTTATCTCATGACCGGGAGGATGGGTGACCGTTGGGGGGACGGAATCCCAGTCGAAGTAACCCCGGCACTGATGGCGCGGGGTCAGGAGCGTTACACCATTAACTGTGCTGTGTGCCACGGTGGCTCCGGCGGGGGGAATGGGGTGGTAACTCAGTATGGACTGGCCGGGGTGGCTTCGTTCCACGTTGATCGTCTGCGGGAAATGCCGGACGGGCAGCTGTATCACACGATTGTGAATGGCAAGGGGCTGATGGGTGGTTACCCGCATATTTTGCTGGAGGACCGCTGGGCGATCGTCGCGTACGTGCGCGCCCTCCAGCGCAGTCAATTTGCCACTGGTTCGGATATCCCTCCCCAACTCCGGGACGAGGCTGGCCGAACCGAAACTGCGGGAATCACCCCATAACGTCTGCTTACGATGAGCGATCACGCCCTCCAACGTCCTGCGCCAACCTATCTCGATAAGTCCCAGGTGGCTCTGCCATCCTTTCTTTGCTTGGGCCTGTCGATTCTCGCCTTTATCGGAGTGGCGGCACTCGGTGTGGCCAATCCGAAACAGTTCGCCTTCTCCTGGCTCGTCGCGTATTCCTATTGTTTTGCCATCATCTGCGGCTCGCTCTTCTGGATTTTAGTGCACCACGCGGTGGACGCCGACTGGTCGGTCGTGGTGCGGCGGATTTTGGAGCATCTGGCCTGTCTGGCACCGTGGTTGGCAGTTTTTTTCATCCCCTTCCTGTTCGTGATTGGCGACCTGTGGAAGTGGTGGAACATGAAAGAGGGCTATGACGTTCTGCTTGATGGCAAGCGCGGGTATCTCAATCACGGTTTCTTTTATGGCCGTGCAGTGGCCTACTTTGTCGTCCTGACGGCACTGGCTTTTTCGCTTCGGGCGATCTCGATGGCGCAGGACAAGGACGGTAATCAGGAGCGGAACCTGACGTTGCGGAAGATATCGTATGGCGGGATTTTTCTGTTTGTCCTGGTGATCACTTTGGCGGCGGTCGATTGGCTGATGGGGCTCGACTTCCACTGGTTTTCAACAATGTGGGGCGTCTATATTTTTGCGGGGGCGGCCCAGTCGTCCATGGCTTTACTCATTTTGATTTCCAACACCCTGCGCAAGTCCGGTCATCTGGCAGGCGTCATGACCGTTGAGCATAACCACATCATGGGCAAGCTGCTGTTCGCGTTCACGGTATTCTGGGCATATATTGCCTTCTCCCAGTATATGCTCCAGTATTATGCGAACATCCCAGAGGAAACGATCTTCTTCGCCAACCGAAACGTTGGATCGTGGGGGACACTGAGCATTGTGTTGGTTTTCGGACATTTTTTCATTCCGTTTTTTCTACTGATCACTCAGCCTGCGAAACGTGACCCGGTTCGGCTCTGTTTTGCGGCAGGTTGGATTCTGGTGTTCCAGGCGGTAGATCTTTTCTGGATTGTCATGCCGCAGAAACAGGTCAACGCAGGTGAAATTACCGGCTTTTCTCTCCACGCACTCGATATTCTCTGTCTGGTGGGCTTGGTTTCCTTTTTCGCCTTTATCTTCCTGCGCTCGCTCACCAAAGGGAGTTTGTTTCCGGCGCGTGACCCGCGCCTTTACGAATCCGTTACTTTGACCAATTGACCCGCGCCATGTCCGCCTCTCCTTCTTCCTCCTCGGCTCCTTCAAGCTGGCCAGCTGCGATTTTTGCCTTATTAGGCTTTATCCTGTTTGCCGGGCTGATGTTTTATGTGCTCAGACTGGCCGGCACTGCGCCGGACGTTGCCTACGAGGAGGAGCGGGCCTTGAAGCGGTCGGCGGCTTTGGCTGAGGTGCGGGCGGGGGACGCGCAGCGACTGGGCCAGGCTGGCTGGGTGGATCAGGCTGCAGGAATTGCGCACATTCCGATTGCCCGGGCCATGGAGTTGGAGGTGAAAGCTTTGCGTAATAAGCCGGTGCAGGCGGGGCCTGTGATCCAGCCGGTCGATATCGCGCCGTCCAACGTAACACCTCCTCCGCCGCCGGTGCCTGGAACTTAATTATGGAATCGTTTGCCCCTTATTTCATTATGCTGGGAATCGCGATGGCGGCTCTGGGTGGGTCGGCGTTGTTTGCGTTGTATTGGGCTGCGCGGAGCGGACAGTACCGAAACCTGGAGGATTCAGCCCGGGTGATTTTTGATCAGGATGAACCCATCGGGAACCAGACTGATTTTTTCCCGGGGGCGCGCCCGGGAACTGGCGGACGGAAGAAATCCAGAGGTAAACATACCCGCTCATGACACCGATCAACCCAAACGTTCCCGAGGTGGCCTCCAGGATGGAGCGCGCAAGTATTGATGCTTCTTGTCGGCTGCCGGTGCTTGTCTTTTTTGGATCGGCTATCTTCTGGCTTTTGGTCGGGACCTTACTGGCCCTGATCGCCAGCATTAAATTGCACAGTCCCACATTCCTCGGGGAGTGGAGTTTCTTGACCTTCGGCCGGGTTCGTCCGGCCCACCTCAATGCAGTGGCTTACGGTTGGGCAAGTGCCGCGGCTTTGGGAGTGGCCATTTGGTTGATGGCACGCCTCTGTCGTGTGCCGTTGCGAAATCAGAAATTGATTTTGGGTGCAGGTGTCTTGTGGAATGTGGGGGTTGCAGTGGGACTCCTCGCTATTCTGGGCGGAGGGGGCACGTCGATTGAGTGGCTGGAGTTTCCGGCTCATGTGACCTTCATCCTGTTTTCGGCCTACGCCTTGGTCTCGATTTGGGCCATCGACATGTTTGTGAACCGGAAGCCGGGTCACATTTACGTTTCCCAGTGGTATCTGTTCGCGGCCCTGTTCTGGTTCCCGTGGTTATACGCCACCGCGAATATCATGCTGATTCTCACGCCCG
>CALFVM010000017.1 GCA_937928665.1 uncultured Candidatus Methylacidiphilales bacterium | reverse complement strand
AAATCTCCTCCTCGTAATACTTCTTCACCAAAAACATCCCCACCACCACCCGCGCCAGCACCGACCCAATCGCCCACTGCAAATAGGTAAAGTTTCCCGTCGCCGCCCACACCATCCCCGGCACCCCGATAAACGTCAGTGCGCTGATCTCCGTCGCAATGATCGACCCCGACACCGCCGGCCACGGCAATCGACGACCCGCCAAAAAGAAATCCCGGATATTCGCCTGCCGCCCCCGCAACCGATGCCCCACCCACGTCGTCAGTGCCATATACCCCACCACCACCGCCCAATCTATCCACGTAAAGTGGGTCGCAATCCCGTCCATCGCCACAGGCTGATGGCCCCCGCCCCAAACCTCAACCCCAATTCCATCTCCTCCGCCCCGCTTCATTCCCACGCTTCACCACCGCCTCACAATTTTTGTCTCGCCCAGGACAAAAATTGTAAAGCGGCCGCCGCACGAGAACGCTCGCCTTACTCCCCTGCTCTCCGCTACAACCGCATCATGCTTGACGGACTCCAGATCTTTCCCCTCCGCCCCCACTGCGACGACCGCGGGCGCGTCATGGAAATCCTGCGGCGGGACGACCCCCACTTTCCCGGCTTCGGCCAGGCCTATTTCAGCACCATCTACCCCGGCGTCATCAAAGCCTGGCACGCGCACCACGTCCAGACCGACGCCATGACCGTCATCAAAGGCATGTGCCAGATCGCTTTCTTCGACGACCGCCCCGACAGCCCCACCCGTGGCCGCGTCCATTGCCATGTCACCGGCGAGTTCTCCCCCTCCCTGGTCATCATTCCCCCCGGCATCTACCACGGGTTCCGCGCCCTCGGCCTCACCGAAACTCTCCTCGTCAATCTCCCCAGCGAACCTTACAACGCCTCCAACCCCGATGAACGGCGTCGGCCTTGGAACGACCCCGCCATCCCCTGGGACTGGACCGTTCAGTTTCGCTGACCCCCCGCCACGCCGATGAACCCTGAAATGGTCGCCCGGATGCGCCAGGGCTCTTTCGCCCGCGTCGTCATCGTGGGGGATGCTGCCATCTCCGGCTGGCTCGGCAGCGATCCGGACGACCCCGACTTCCTCCGCCTGGACGGTCTCATCCTGGGCGAAGCCGGCTATCTCGAACAAATCTCCCTCCGCCTCGTCCCCGCCGACATCCTCGCCATCACCTACCTGCCGGAATCCCCCCTGTTCATCGACGCCGACGCGCACGAGCTACGGATGGAGCCGGGCTTTTTTCCGGATCCGTGATGCATGAAAGTGACGAGACCTTTCGGAAGGGGAAGAGTCCACCCGAAGCCTAACCGCTTTGGTTAGGTGATAGTTGCAAGAAAACGCCCGGAAGCATACGCTTTCTTATGGTTTTTGTCGGGCATCCGCATGGGCAATGTATGGACATGGTAGATTCCACGTGGGGGCATGGGCCGAAGTTCCTTCATCCTACCCGCCGGACCAACTCGACCGTTCACCAAGTCGTCAAGCCAACCTTCGGAACGATCGCAACCGTCGCACTGACGAGGTCTAAAGTGATTGCAATTTTTCATAATACATTCATATTTAATTTAATTTTTAATCACTTTTGCTCCTAACTCTTGACAAAGCATGGACTTCGTCAACGTCTTCCCGGAAAATGAAAATGGGCGAAGCTTGATCTCGTGGAAGCGAAAGGGCTTCAGTCTGGTTGAAGTTGTGCTCGCCCTCGGGATTGTGGCGATCTCCGTCATCGCCGTGATCGGCCTTATGCCCGTCGGCCTGAATGCGTTTCAAGAGGCCAATCGGGCAAATATCGAAGCCGAGATCGTCGCACAACTCGCCCGCCAAATCGAGGCCGCATCCTTCGCCAAACTTCGCTCCGAATTCGCCACGCCGCAGACCTATTACTATGACTTTGAAGGGCGCGAGTTATTCGCCTCGGGCGGAGGTGACCCGCCGGACTGGATTTTCAAAGCAACGGTAACCCTTAATGATACCAAGGTTCAGGGAAGCGAGATTCGAGCAACCGGACGGACCGATCCTACCCGTCAAGTTGTCATGAAAACGGCGGTCATTTCGCTTGTCTTCAAGCGCGAGCAAAATGATCCCTCCAAAGAACGCCGTTTTCCCATTCATGTGTCAGACCGGGGCACGTCATGAGGCAGAGGTTACCGATCTCAGACGCCAAGAACCGCATGGCAAGGTCGGTGCGCCACGCCGGGTTCACGGTTTTGGAACTTCTGATCGCCAGCACCGTGATGATTATTGTTTTGGCCATGGTTCTGCAAATGACGGCGGCCGTCGCGGACGTCTGGAAGAACACGAGTTCAAAAATCAGTGCCTTTCAAGGAGCACGTGCCGGTTTTGATGCCATGGCCCGGTCACTAGGTCAGGCCACGCTCATGAGCTACCACGATTACGTGGACGGGGGTAACCCGCCCCAACCCCGGACCAGTGCCGCCGGATTCACCCCTCTTGGCTACGCACGGGCCTCCGAACTCCACTTTCTCTCCGGTCCAGCCAACACCTTGGTCCCCGGTGCCAACACGAATAACACGCAGGGCCACGCCGTTTTCTTTCAGGCACCGCTTGGTGTTGTCAAGCAACCCGCCGACTTCCGCGGTCTCAATAACCTGCTCAACGCCGTCGGCTTTTTTCTGGAGTATGCCGATGACAAATCGGTGTGGCCTGACTTCATTCGCAATCTTATGGGTTCCGAAACCCGTCGCCGATTCCGCCTGATGCAATGGGTTCAACCCAGCGAAGAGTTCGCGGTCTACAACTCAACCAAACCCACCGGCAGCCAGTATATCTACGATCGCACCTGGATCAGCAATGGTCTCGTCGATCTCGGCTTTTCCGGAATCAGCCCCCCCGCAGGAAAATCCCGTCCTCGCGCGATCGGTTCCAACATCGTCATGATGGTGATTCGCCCCCAAATCTCGTTCATCGACGAAGATCAGTTAGTCGGCCCAATCACGGACAACCGTTTTGGTGGTAAACTCGCCCCGCGCTATCTGTACGATTCACGGTCTTGGGAGGTCCAATCCGGCAGTGTCACGGTTGACAACAGCCTCCGCACCACTCGTCTGGGCGGCGGGCCCGCCGGTGCCAATGACCCACTGGCCCTCGTCAAGCTCATGCGCAACCAACTTCCACCTCTGGTCGAAGTGGCCATGGTTGCCATCACCGACGCCGACGCCCAACGCCTTTCCACCAAGCACGGGGATCAGATTCCGCCTGAACTCCGCCTCCCTCCCAACACCTTCCACACCCGATCCGGTCCGACCGCTGCCAATGCCGCCGACTACTTCGATGACGACCTTCAAACCTATACGACTCAACTTGCCGATAACGGTATCAGCCATCGCGTTCTCCGGGCCACGATCCAGGTTACCGGCGCAAAATGGAGTAAGGACTGACCCAACATCCATCACATAAATCACCCGCTATGAACTCCTCCCCCAATCGCCTCCTCCCCCGCCCATCGGCCCGGGGCTTTACCCTTGTGGAACTTCTGATTGTCATCGTCGTGATTGGTGCCCTCGCCGCCCTCACTGCGCCGGCCTTCCGCTCTCTCACCGAATCCAGCACCCTCACCAGTGCCGCCGGGCTGATCGGCGATCAGCTCAATATTGCCCGGCAAACCGCTATCACCCGCAATCTGCCCGTCGAGTTCCGTATCTACCAGGTCGGCACCGGACCCGACGCACGCTACCGGATGATCGCCAGCGTCATTCCGACCGGCGGCAATACCGTTCCTGAATGGGTCACCCCGCCCAAACTCCTTCCTGGTTCCATGATCATCGACACCGCCAATGCCAATCTTTTCTCCACCGTTCTTACCCCGGGCACCTCCTCCCAGGCACCTCTCGCCCGGTCTGCTGAATCCGGTCCCGCCATCCCCATCGCGGCGCGGGGTCTGCCTTACATCGTCTTCACCTTCCGGCCGGACGGGAGCACCGATCTCAACCCAGAACCAACCCATCCCTGGACCCTCAGCATTCGGTCCGAACGCGCTCCGTCTCTTGCCGACCGGCCTTCCTACAATTTCATCACGCTGCTCCTCGACCCGGTGCTCGGACGCGTTCGACCGTTTCAGCCTTGACCTCAATTATTGCTATTGCACCTTAATTGTATGGACATCATCAACATAAAATCCAAATCCACTCAATCACCCCTCTAGTCGTCAGATTCCCTTTTGCACCATGAATTGGTCAAATCTTCTCCCCACCTTCGCCAGGCACGTCCGCAAGCCAGGCCGCACTCATGGATTTGCCCTGATGCTTGTCCTCGGTGCCCTTGTCCTCATGACCGCCTTAGCCGTTTCGTTTCTCACCAGCACGGCTGCCGAATTAAAGTCGGCCAAATCATATGCCGCTGGGCTCCAGGCGCAACGTTATGCCACCCTGCCGACCAACCTCGTCATGGCGCAGATCACCGCCGCCACTTCGGAAGGCACTGCCGCCGAACCCGTCGCATGGGCCTCACAACCTGGCATGATCCGAACCTGGAAATCCAACGGGGAGTTATCCAAAATCTACAAACTCTACTCCTGGGACAATCCCATCCTCCCCACCAGCACCTACAACCCTTCCGCAGCCTCCGAGGTTCCCCCAAACAATTGGCACACCAATCGGGCCCTTTGGGTAGATCTGAACCAACCTCTCGGGACCAAAGTCGGTCCCATGGACAACCGGGTTTTCCCCATCGTCGATCCCCGCGCCGGAGGCAGTGCTGCCACAGCTGTTGAGGGTTTCTCCGCCACCGCCTCCCCCCTTGTCGCTCCAGGAGGTGAAACCGATGAAATCCCCATGCCTGTCAAATGGAGTTATGTCCTCGCCGACGGCACCATCATCCTGCCCACCGCTTCCGGAACCAACACCGTGAACGTGCCCGGCGCGACAGCCGCGAATCCCCCCGTGGCCCGGATTGCCTACTGGACCGATGATGAAACCGCCAAGGTCAACATCAACACTGCCAGCGAAGGTTCCTACTGGGACATTCCCATCACAATGAGCGATTTTGAACGCACGTGGGGTCGGAATCAGCCGATTCAAAACGAATTCCAACGCTACCCCGGCCATCCGGCCAATGTCTCCCTGAGTTCGGTCTTCCGCTACAGCGACATCGCCCCCGACAAAGCGGCCATCTACGATCTGGCCCCGCGCATCCAGTTTGGAGGCTCTCAGGGAGGCACAGAAAACACGACCGATGCCGCCATCAGTCGCCGCATTCTCCTGCAAAATGACCTGAGCCGTTTCTACGCTTCCTCGGCCGAACTTGTTTTCTCCGACCAAGGCTTTACGACCGCTTCGGGCCGCCAACGACAGGGCGCAAATCTTGGCACCGGGTCATCGGTAGGGAACTTTGCCGAGCGAACCGCCCAGCGCGGATTTTTCCTGACGGCCCATAGCCGTGCACCCGAAGTCAACCTCTTCAATGAACCCCGCATTTCCATGTGGCCCATCACTACCGACAACCGAACATCCGACAGCACAGCCAACTTTTTCCGCATGGATGCGTTCGACAAAACAATCGCCTTCGCCTCCCGGCTCGGCGGAAAGGACTACTTTTTTAAGCGGGCCGACAACTTCAGTTCCACTTTCGATTACTCGGGGATACCTCGGAATCAACAGGTTTACGCCTACTTGCGCAACAAACTGTCCCAACCCATCCCCGGCTACGGCGGCAGTTTTGAAGCCAAATACACCGCATCTGACATGGATGCGCTCACCACGCAAATCTTCGACTGGATTCGCACCGGGCCCAACCGCTACGGTCTCGGCAAAGCCACTGAACTCGCCTCCCTCAGCGGTGCCACCGCCCTGACGGTGAATCGCGGATTTGCTGCGAACCAACTTGCTCCGACGGGAGACCATGAGTTCCCTTTTGGCAAAAATGTGGGCATGGTCGTTCCTATCCGAATCGGGTCAACCAAAGGCATTGGCACCACCCCCGTTCTCGCCACCCTCGGCTACGCTCTCTTTTGTGAACGGGTCGAACTCAATCAGCCAAGCCCGGGCCGGACCCGTTACACCTTCCGCCCTATCATCTATTGGGAAACCGCCGGCCTCACCCCTGACGTCCTCGGCACCCACGGCCGAGGGCCAGATCGTCGCCAAAACCATCAATTGTACGTCGAACTAAAACCTTCCTCTCTTACT
>CALFVM010000016.1 GCA_937928665.1 uncultured Candidatus Methylacidiphilales bacterium | reverse complement strand
TAAACTCCTCATTCACCGGCATGCTGGAAAGGAAGCGAAGGAAATCCAGTGACCAGTTGAAATTCGGACTCGCCCGGTTGATGGCAAAGGGCACCCCGGTTGTAAAGTTCGCCTCAGATGGTGCCATCGGAATGAAGGAGTGCCAACGTTCGTCCGCAGCCGGGTAGGGTGGCGGACTGATGATGATGGGGAAACCGCCGTCCTTCCGATTTCTGATCGAACTGAAGATAGCACCGGCATCCCACGCCCCCGAAGAAATCATCGCCGCTCGCCCGCTGACAAACCGACGCTGGGCCTGTTCACGATCCAGTCCGACATAACCCCGCGGGAAAAAGCCAGTGACAATCTTGGCGAAGTTAAAGTACTCCTGCATAGGCTTGTCGCGCATCGACCAGAAGCCCAACTGCCATCCGGCAAAAGTCTCGTGATCGTTCACAAACAGGTCCCGGTCCCAGTCCAGTTTCTTCTTCCAGTGCTTGGTCCAAGGCCTGAAATAAATCTGAGCCAAATCACCCGGCCCATAGTTACTTCCGGAGATCGGAACCAGGGTCGGGAATCCCATCGTCTTCGCGTAGGCCTCCACCGCCGTGCAATAGAACAGAAGTTGTCCCAGCGTCTCCGGCACAGAATCACCGGCCAACCATTGCCGAAACCCGGCACTGTCCGGCAGATAGCCTTCGATCGCCTCCCCACCTCCCCGGAGCCAACAACTCCGAACCCAATCCGGCTGGGGTTCGCTTGTCACGGCTTCGAGAGCAAACGCCTTGACGCGCTTGAGCAAATCCACGTTGTAGAAGATTCGGAGCCCGCCCCACACGCTCACCGGCACGGCGTAATAGTCCTGTAAATCGGTGTCAAATCCACCTTCCATTCCATCCAGAAAAGAATCCGCCCACGCGCCCCCAGTCAGCACGCGGCGCGTCGTTTCGTCCAAATGATCCGGTAGGTAAGCCTCTGCGTTGTAGGGATTCGGACGATTCACATAACTGCTCAGTGGCGTGAAAAAACGAGCGGTCCCGGTCCCCTGAATCAAGCGGGTTTGACCCTTGGCCGCGATGTCCGGTGCCGTGCCGCTGATCAAGTGGACGTTCATGAACTGGTTATAAACCCGCTCAGTGATCGGGAGTTGACGCACCTCGACTCCCGCTTCCTTGACGTGCGGCAGGGCATTGTACTGATCAATCACCCAATCCATCGCCTCCCGAAAACCAGGCTCCAATTGCCAGTGCGTCACCCGAATAACCCGCTTTCCTCCCTCCTCCTCCCCCGATTCGGTCGTCCGGTTCTGGTAGGCAATGCCAAAAAACCGGATGGCACTGAAAATATAAGCTCCGAGTAGAATCGCAATTGCGATCATGTTGCCGCTCAAATAATAGGGGCGCTCTTTCTTCTCTGCTGTGTTCATCCCTGCCCCCCGTCTGCAGCCTCCAAAGCCTCTAGCCGTAACTTCGCTTCTGTATTCAGCGGACTCCGCTTCGCTCGCTCGAACAAACGTCGGTAGTAGGCCTTGGCAGTCGCCCGATCGCCCGTCTCCTCCGCCAAAACCGCGATGTTCCAAAACAGATTGCCCCGCCGGCCTTCGTTCAAACGCGAATGTTTGTCCGCTTCAATCATGGCCCGTAGCGCTGCCGAGTTGTCTTTGAAGAGCAACAGATGCGTCGAGGCCACAAATTCCCACATTGGCCACAGGTATGGTGAATTCGGTCGGGCCGCAATTCGCTCTTCGATCATCGCCACGGAAGATCGGGCAGCCTCCATGTTTGCGGGGTCGAGGGTCCCCTGGGCAGCCAGACGGAGCACCGCCAGGTCGGCCAAATCGGATTCCGGGAACTGCTCAAGCAGGAGCCGGTAACGCGCTGCGGCCGCCTCCACATCGGTCGGATCTCCGGGGAAATTCCGGAGTTCATCCATCCGGGCCAACAACATCAATGCCTCCGGCGCTAAGGCGGAATCAGGGACCCTCTCCAACAAACCTTCCAACGTCTCCCGGGCTTCGCCAATCTTCCGTGCGGTGATGGGAGTCTGGTGACGCAGCGATACCGCTAAAAGATAAGAGGCCTCCTGCCATCCCTCCGATCCGGGGGGAAATGCCTCCCGGGCCGCGCGTAATTTTTCTTCAGCCTCGTAAAAGGCGAAGCGCGACGCCATCTCGGCACCGGACTTCAGCAAGGCAGAGGGGCTACGGTTCAGGTGCGATTGATCTCCGCAACCGCCCAACAAAAAAAGGGTGCCGGAGAGGATGACAAATGCAAAAAACGGGTGCATCAGATGATCACGTTTTCCGTAGCCACGTCGAAAAAGTGGGCCTTATTCATCTCCGCCACCAGGGAAAGCCTTTTACCAACGAGACTCTTTGCATCGATCGGGCCGGCGCGGACGATGAGATTGTGAGAGGTCGTCACCAGATACAGGAAGGTTTCGGCACCCATGGGTTCCAGGACTTCCAGAGTCGCTTCAAAGGTGTGTCCGGGGGGAGCCGGGCTGGCGGTGAGTTGCTCGGTGACGTCCTCCGGACGGATTCCAAAAATGACCGGTTTGCCCTCATAGCTTCCCAATTTTTGGGCCTGACTGTCCGTCGCTTTCACCTTAACCACCGGGCCGGACGGATCTTTTCCATCTTCGTAAAACCACAGGCTCCCTCCCTCGCGGCGAATGGTGCCGCGAAAAAAATTCATGGGCGGGCTTCCGATAAATCCAGCAACGAACAAATTGGCGGGCTGATTGTAGAGCTTCAGCGGCTCGGCTATCTGTTGGATGTAGCCACCTTTCATTACCACGATCCGATCTGCCATCGTCATCGCTTCGACCTGATCGTGGGTCACGTAGATCATCGTGCTGTTGAGCCGGTTGTGGAGCTTGGAAATCTCCGTCCGCATCTCGACCCGCATCTTGGCATCCAAGTTGGACAGAGGTTCGTCAAACAGGAACGCCTTCGGCTGCCGGACAATCGCCCGGCCCAGGGCCACCCGTTGACGTTGCCCCCCAGAAAGTGCCTTTGGTTTCCGTTCCAGCAAATTATCCGGTTCCAACAAACCAAGGATTTGCGCGGCGTTCATGACCCGCTTGTCAATTTCATCCCGGGGCACATTTCTCAACTGCAAGCCGAACGCCATATTCTTGTAAACCGACATGTGCGGGTATAAGGCGTAATTTTGGAAGACCATAGCAATATCCCGATCCTTCGGCGGAACATTGTTGATCACCCTCCCGTCAATCGAAATCTTGCCCTTGGAGATATCCTCCAACCCCGCCACCATCCGCAACGTCGTCGTTTTACCACACCCCGACGGTCCCACCAGGACCATAAACTCATGGTCCTCAATTTCGAACGACGCGTCGTGAACCGCCACCTTTTCGGGCTGGCCCCGCTCACCGGGGTAAATCTTGTAAACGTTTTCGAGGATGACTTTAGCCATGAGATTCCGGGGCAAAAGGTTGAGGCGGAGTTCGTTTGAATTTGAAACAATCGGACTCAAAAGAATGCGCCAAACGATCCCGTGGGGACAAGCGGAAACTTGCCTCAATTTCCTGACATCCGGCTCACCCGGACCCGACGGCCCGCCCCACTACGGGCCCACCTCACTCAAAGCGTCTGCGCCACCTTCTCCAGAACGTAACACTCGATGATATCACCTTCGTGATACTCGGTGAAGTTTCCCAAACGGAGGCCACATTCCATGCCGTTGCGCACTTCGTTGACTTCATCCTGGAACCGCTTGAGGGTCTGGACGTTGCCGTCGTAAATCTGGATCTTCTTCCGCACCACCCGCGCCCGGGCACTCTTCGAAATTCGGCCGCTTTCCACCACACAACCGGCCACGGGAAACTTCGAGAGCTCAAACACCTTTTTCACCACTGCCGTGCCGATCTGAGCCTCGCGCACCTCCGGATCGAGCATCCCCACCATCGCCTCCCGAACCTGGTCGATGAGTTCGTAGATGATCGAGAACAACTTGATCTGCACGCCCTCCCGCTTTGCCGCCGAGGCGGCGTTGTTATCTGTCTTAGTATTAAACCCGATGATGATCGCCTTAGACGCCTTGGCCAACAGGACATCGTTGACTGAAATTGGGCCCACGCTGGTCAGGACAAAATCGATGCTGATCTTGTCCGATTTGATCTTTTTCAGTGCCTCGACAATCGCCTCCAACGAACCCTGCACGTCGCTCTTAAGAATCAGCGGAATGGTCTTGCGCTGGCTGCTCTGCAGGCTGGCAAAAATATTTTCCAGCATGACTGGCTTGTCCGCCCCCAGCTTGTCCAATCGGGCGGCCGCCTGACGCTCCTCAGAAATCTGCCGGGCCTCACGGTCGCTGCTCATGACCGTAAACTCTTCTCCGGGCACGGGCGACCCGTCAAAACCGAGAACCTTGACCGGCATGGAAGGACCCGCCTCCTTGACCGACTGGCCAAGGTCATTGACCAAGGCCTTCACCCGGCCCCAGAACGGCCCGCAAATGAACGCATCCCCCAATTTCAGCTTGCCATGCTGAACGATAATGGTCGCGTTCGGGCCCCGGCCCGGATCAATCTGGCTCTCAATCACCACCCCGCGCGCCGGTCCTGTCGGCTCTGCTTTCAACTCAAGCACTTCCGCCTGAAGGAGCATCGTCTCCAGCAACTTCTCAATCCCAATCCGCTTCAGGGCGGAGACCTCGCAGACCAGCGTTTCTCCGCCCCACTCCTCCGGCGTCAATCCCTGTTCCTGAAGCTGCCCTCTCACCTTGTCGGGATTGGCGCCCGGCACATCAATTTTATTGATCGCCACCATGATGGAAAAATGTTGCGGGTTGGCGGCCCGGGCCGCTTTGGCGTGTTGGATCGCTTCCAACGTCTGCGGCATCAACCCGTCATCCGCTGCCACCACAATCACCACAATGTCGGTCACCTGCGCCCCGCGTGCCCGCATCGCCGTAAAGGCCTCATGGCCCGGAGTGTCCAAAAAGGTAATCTGTTTCCCGTTACGCCTCACCGTGTAGGCACCGATGTGCTGGGTAATCCCGCCCGCCTCGCCATCGGCCACCTTGGTCTGACGAATCGCGTCCAGCAGCGACGTCTTCCCATGGTCCACGTGGCCCATGAACGTGATCACGGGCGGACGCAAGTGCAGATTTTCCTCCACCGCCGGAGGAGGGGGCGGCGGCTCGACTACTTTTTCTTCCCGGTGAACCCCGGCTCCTTTTTCCCGCTTTTCGAGCTGAAACTGAAAACCCCGCTTTTCACAAATCTTCCGTGCCACCTCTTCGTCAATGTTCTGGTTGAGCGTGGCGAAAATATTCATCTCCATCAGCTCATGCACCACCTGGAACGGCTTCAGTCCAATCCGCCCAGCCAAATCCTTCACCACGATCGGGGACTTCATCGTAATGACCTCACCCGGTTGCGGGCCGGCCGTCTCAGCCACGGGAGCCGACATCGTCGCCGACGGCGCGGGAGATGGCTCCGCCGCACGAACGGTCGCTTCCACGGGCACCGCCGTCGGGGACGGTCCTGCCTTGGGCTCTCGCTTGGCTTCGGACCCCGGTGCGGGTGCGGTTTTGCGGGCAGGTCGCTTGACCGCGGCTTCGGACGATTTAGCCACCCGGGCCGGAGTCTTCCGGTCTTTGGCGGCTGCGGGCTTCTTTTCTTGGTCGGTCGGCATGAGATTACAATTTCAGAAACGGAGTCAGGTTTGGGCAGATTGGATGATCGCGGAGGTTGCGTCTTTAATTTGCTTAACGGTCGCCGCATCAACGTCCGGCAAACTTTCCGCCAGGTCTTCCAGCGAAGTTTCGTGAATGATATCGATGCTGCTCTGACCGGCCCGGACCAGCTTGTCGGCCACCTCGGGGGCCACTTTCAATACCTCGGCGAGGTGAACCGCAGCCAGGCGGACCTTCTCGTCAAAGTCAGACACCGGTGCTTCCTCCTGCTTGATGTCAATCTCCCAGCCCGTCAGCTTGGCGGTCAGCCGCGCATTTTGACCCCGTTTGCCGATGGCCAAAGGGTAATTCTCCTCGTCCACTAAAACGGTCACCCGTTTGGTCGCTTCATGAAACTCCAAATGCTTCGGGCGAGCCGGTTTCAGCGATTCAATCACTAATTCCCGCAGGTTGTTCGACCACTTGAACAGATCGATTTTCTCATTGTTGAGTTCCCGAACGATGTTCTTCACCCGTGCGCCCCGCATCCCGACACATGCGCTCACCGGGTCAACCTTCTCGTCCCGGGACCAGACCGCGATTTTCGTCCGGTGCCCGGCCTCACGCGCCATCGCCTTGATCTCGATGGTGTTGTCCTTCAATTCGCTCACTTCAAGCTCAAACAGGCTCCGCACAAAGTTCGGGTGGCTCCGGCTCAGGATGATTTCAGGGCCACGGACCGCATTTTCCACCGCTAAAACCAAGGCCCGAATCCGCTCACCCGGCGTATACTCCTCCGTTGGCACACGCTCGCTCGCGGGCATGACCGCCTCAAACTTGCCCAAATCAATCAGCACATTAGAACGGTCAAACCGCCGCACCACTCCCGACACAATCGTTCCCACCCGGTCTGAGAACTCGTCCAAAATTTTGTTTTTTTCCACCCCGCGCAGAATCTGGTTCATGCTCTGTTTGAAGGCCTGCGCGGCAATCCGGCCAAACTCCGTCGGTGGAACTTCCACCTCGACAATCTCCCCAAGCTGAACGTCCGGCTTCTTCTGGCGCGCTTTGACCGCCGTGATCTCCGTCGCAGGATCGACGACCCGCTCGACCACTTTCATCCCGATCAGGGCCCGCATCCGGTTCCCCTTCTCATCCAGATCAATCCGCACCTGCGCTTCGGCTCCAAACTTCTTTTTTGAAGCCGCCACCAACGCGTCCTTGATCGCCTCGATCACCGTGGCGCGACCAATCCCTTTTTCCTTCTCCAGGTAATCCACCACCGCCCAAAAATCCTGATTCATATGCGTGTTCTGTCGATCTTTCCGCCCCCGCCAGTCACACGCCTTTCCGGGGACAAACCCCGCAAAGAACAAAAAAGTGGGAACCCCCGAGGGCACCCACTTCCGCAAAACCGACGGTCAGGCAGATTGAAAAGTTAAAAGAAACCCCAACTGGGTCAAGCTCACTTTTCCCCCCCTGGCGATGTATCCAGAAAATGCACCCGGGTCACCACGCCACTCACATGAAAATCACCGCACGCAAGCCCCCTCAATCCCCCGACAACACCCCAAGCACCGCCGAAGGCCCCTCTGCCTGATCAAGGGCATCCCGCTTGGCAGGATCGCCCAGAACCCGCGCAATGCTAGCCAGGACCTTCAGATGCAACCCCGGATCATCCTCCGGGGTCAGAACCACCCAGAACAAATCCACCGGACGACCATCCAGCGGATCGCAATCCGCCACCGGCCGCTCCGTCCGGATCAGAAAAACTAGTGCCCGCCCCAAACCCGCCACCGGCGCATGTGGCAACGCCACCCCGTCCCCGATCGCCGTGGAAATAACCGCATCCCTCTCCAGCAACGCCGCCACCAAACCTTCCACACTTCCCGCAGGCAGGGCACCGCTTGCCTCTCCCAGCGCAAGTGCCTCCCGGTAGACCGCCTCCCGAAACCTGGCCCGGCTTGGGCTCACGATATGAGCCGCTTCCAACAGATCGATCAATCGGATCATCGCGACTCCTTCAGTTGCAAAATCCATTCCGCACCCGCCCAGGCCGCCCCTGCGACCACACCATAACTCTCCCGGGTCATTTCCCAAAGGGCTTCCACTCCCTCACTCACCGGAAGCGGTCGCAACCAAAAACAGAACAGGGCCAGGGACAGCCACAAGTTGCCCAGAGCAATGATGACGAACGAAAACACGTACCCCTGGCTCGCAAAATCCGGCTGTGCGGTCTTCAGCACCGACAGGGTAAACGCCGCGTGAAAGCCCCAGGCCACACCCCAGACCACCCAGAAGACATCCCGAAATCGATCCGCCTCCGGCCACACCAGGCCAATCCCCAGCCACACAATCAGCGTCACCACCGGGAAAAACGGAAACACGTAAGGAGCCAGCGCGATCAGCGGCGAGTTCCGATCTGCCACCACCTGACCGCCCTTACCCGACACACGAAAATCAAGCACCCGGCCCCCACTGCACCAAACCGCCAGCGCATGGGTCGATTCGTGTCCAAAGACGTAAAGCCATGTCGGACGCGGCAGGAAGACGAACGCCAACGCCGCCACCCCCACCCCTGCCCCAAGCAGGCCAAGCTCCCAAGACGGCCAATCCGTTGTCCGCTCAAAGCACAACCAGAAAAACCGCACCGAGGCTGCAAGAAACGGTACCAGAGCCAGCGCAATCAGGAGCTTCAGAAACCGGGCCATACGCGGCCACCCCGATCTACCAGCCCTCGGCCACCGCGCTCACAATCCGGTTGGCCAAATCCTGCGCTGCCAACGGAAGTGCCTGCCGCTCCGCTTCAACGGCGTCGCTCTGGACCATGTATTCTGTGGACCCGGCAAACTCTCGGTCCCTGATCACCACCGCGCCCGTGACCCGGTTCACCAGCGTCACCCTCGCCTTGAGCACCGCCCGATATTGGCTGGTGATCGCGACATCGTCGCGGGAACGTCGCGTCGGCACTCGCTCAAACTCGGTCAAGGTTACTGTCAACTCCGCATCCGCCCCGCCGCTCCGGGCACTGGCATAGGTCCCATCATTTTCCAGCCGCCGGATGATCGCATTGGTTGCCATCACCGGCAGACCCGGTTCAAGCGTCAGATTCCGCGCCACGGGCACATAAATCGTCCGTACGCCTGACATCGCCGAGTTTGGGATGTTCCCGACCTGATACCCGGCACACCCGAAAAACCCCATGAGTCCTACCGTCAAAAACGCTGGGTGGATCCAACCGAAAAGGCGAAAATGGCTCATGCGGCGTCGGCTTCGGCACCCTTATTCCCGCAGCGTCACCGGTGCTCCGGTCGGCACCGGCGATTCCGCCGCCTCGGGCAACTGCGGCCCTTCCGGCAACTGCACCGCATCTTCGGGAATCGGACCCGCCTCCGGACTGGAACGGACCGGTCGGGCCGATGAAGGCACCGGCCCGGGCGAGGCGTCAGCGGTTTCTCTGGCTAGAGCCCGGGGGGCATTCGCTGTGTCAAACATCGGGTCTCCCTCCAACTGCGGACGGATCGCTTCGATTCTTGTTTTCGCCTGCTGCGCCTGCTCCGACTCCGGATTGATCTGGATCACGTCGTTGTAGTAAATGAACGCCGCCTTGTAGTTCCGTTGCCGCTCATAAAACCGGGCGATGTTGAAACTCCCCTGCACCTGGCGTCCGCTTAATTCGTTGATGTATTCTCGGGCCTGTTCCTCTTTATCACTCCGCGGAAACTTGGTCAGGTAGTCCTGAAATCCTTCGATCGATTTCCGCGCCGCGCTCTGATCGTAATCCGCTTCACTCGACGCCCGATACCATGCGTACCCAATCTGATACTGCGCGTTCGGTGCCAGCGGGTCATTCGGATATTTGTCGAGGATCATATTATACGCCGCAATGGCATCCGACCACTTCTTCTGCTTTTCGCGGGCCTGACCCATGTTGAAATAAGCCTGCGCTGCGTAACGCCCGTAGGGCGCGTTTTTAATTACGGTCTCGTAAATCTTCACAGTCCGGTCCATCGACGGCAGGAGCGGAATTTTCCAAAGCCGCTGCGGTTCCCCGGAAAGGAACAAATTCCCGATGGCAAACTGCCGCTCAATCGCCAGATCGAAAAACTGACTGTTCGGATGGCTCTTGATCACTTTCTGATAGGCCTCAAACGCCGGGTAAAACTCTGCCATTTTCTCCAGCATGAAGCCAATTTTGAATTGGGCCTCACCGGAAACCGAAGAAAGCGGCCATCTCCGCACCAGCGACCGGTAGGCTGACAACGCGTCTTTCCAATTCTCTTTCGCCTCGTAATTCCGCGCCAACTGCAGTTGATCCTTCGCATCGCTCGCCGCCAGAGTCGCGTCACTCGATTCCATGCTCCATCCTTCCCCCGGACGCCACACCAATGCCGCCGGGCTGGCGGCCACTGCGGCCAAATAGAGGACGAAAATCCCGCCCAGTCGCTTTACTCCCATTCCCGAGAGGTTAGGCAGGGTGCCCGACCGGTCAAGAGCGGAGGCAACCCACCCCCCACCGCCCTCTTACCGGCTTAACGCCTCCAATTCCTCCCCAGCCCGCAACCAAGCCGCCTGCTCCTCCTCAAGCCTTTGCACCGTCTCCGCCAACTCCCAATTCAAATCCATCGCCCCACCTATCCCGGGCTCCGCTCCCGCCAGCTTCTCCTCCAGGAGCCTTTGCGCCTCCTCC
>CALFVM010000015.1 GCA_937928665.1 uncultured Candidatus Methylacidiphilales bacterium | reverse complement strand
CCGCTGGTGCTGGAATGGGTGGGCTACTACCAGCTCGGCCCCTTGGAGAAGCCCTTCCCTTCCCTGAACCTGGCCCTCCAGGGTGCTCTCTTCCTCTTTCTGGCCATGGTTTGCTTCCAGTTCATCCTCAACCTGCAAATGAGTCGGCTAGTTCTCGTTTTTTTCATCCCCATCTACACCACTGCCCTTCTCATCCGCACCCGGCTCTATCGCGAATGGCTGCGCCGGGCCGCCCGCCGGGGAGCGAGCATCCGTAATGTGATCCTGGCCCGCGACGCCGGTTCCACCAGTGACTGGATAGAAACCATCGCGGGCGAGAACCACCAAGGCTTCAGGATCGTTCAGGAGATTGATCTCTCGTCCATCTCCCTTGATGCCTTTATCACGACGCTGCACAACGAATCGGTGGAACTCGTCATCTTCGACATCAAAACGGCCGCGTTTGACCGGGTGAACGAGGCCATCCGCGCCTGTGAGGATGAGGGGATCGAGTCCTGGCTCTCGGTCGATTTTTTGCAGGTGCGCTATTCCCGGGCCAAGTTCCTCGATTTCGGCAACCGACCCCTGCTTGTTTTCAGCCGGGCACCGGAGAACAGCTTTGAACTTCTCCTCAAAGAGCTGATGGACCGCATCGGAGCCGCCGCCGCACTCGTCCTCCTGAGCCCCTTCCTCCTCGTGATTGCCCTCCTGGTGAAGTGGACCTCGCCCGGCCCCGTCTTGTTCCGCCAGCAGCGGAGCGGCCAATCCGGGAGACCTTTCACCATGCTCAAGTTCCGCTCTATGGTGACCAACGCCGAACAAATGCGTGATGAGCTGATTCACCTCAATGAAATGACCGGCCCCGTGTTCAAGATCACCAAAGACCCCCGGATCACCCCCCTCGGTGCCTGGCTCCGCCGGACCAGCGTGGACGAGCTGCCCCAGCTTTTCAACGTGCTGGTCGGCGATATGAGCCTGGTTGGCCCCAGGCCCCTGCCGGTTTATGAAACCCGCGCCATCAGCGAGAACCAGCACCGCCGTCGCCTCAGCATGAAACCCGGCCTGACCTGTCTCTGGCAAATCAGCGGCCGGAGCAATGTCCCCGACTTTGCCGAATGGGTCCGGCTCGATCTCGAGTACATCGATAACTGGTCCATCTGGCTCGACCTCGAAATCCTCCTTAAAACCATTCCCGTCCTCCTCTTCGGCAAAGGGGCCAAGTAACCCCGGTCCATCGGCTTCCAGACGACTTTTCAGTTGCCTCAACCCATTCACACCCGCCACTCTGACCCATGGCCAGCGAGGAAAAACAGGCAGCTTACTGGATCGCAAACCGCCGCATCGTTTTCTCTCTCTTAACAGTTTGGTTCATCGCCTCGTTCGGCTGCTCCATTCTCTTTGTGGACGAGTTGGACCGGGTCCGGGTTTTCGGCACGCCGCTCGGGTTCTGGATGGCGCACCAGGGCTCCATGTGGATCTTCCTCGCTCTGGTCTTCATCTACGTGGGCCTGATGAAGCGTCTCGATCGCAAGTTTGATCTCCACGAGGATTAAGATGGACGTTCAAGCCTGGACCCTGGTCATCGTCGGTCTCTCTTTCGCCCTTTACATCGGGATTGCCATTTGGAGCAAGGCCGGTTCCACCCGGGAGTTTTACGTGGCCTCCTCCACCGTTCATCCGGTCCACAACGGCATGGCGACGGCCGCCGATTGGATGTCGGCCGCCTCCTTCATTTCCATGGCCGGGCTTATTTCCTTCATGGGCCGGGATGGCGGTGTCTATCTGATGGGTTGGACCGGCGGCTACGTCCTGCTCGCCCTCCTGCTGGCGCCCTATCTGCGGAAGTTTGGCAAGTTCACGGTGCCCGACTTTGTCGGCGACCGTTATTACTCCCGTTCCGCCCGGGTCGTGGCCATTGTCTGCGCCCTTTTCGTTTCCTTCGTTTACGTGGCCGGACAAATGCGCGGCGTCGGCATCGTCTTTTCCCGGTTCCTTGAGGTCAACATCACCACCGGCGTGGTCGTCGGCATGTCCATTGTCTTCTGTTACGCCGTCCTCGGCGGAATGAAAGGGATCACCTACACACAGGTGGCGCAGTATTGCGTCCTCATCTTTGCCTATCTCGTCCCGGTCATCTTTATCTCCCTCATGATGACCGGAAATCCCATCCCCCAGATCGGGTTCTTTGGCGAAATGAAGGATGAGCCCGGCGTTCGGCTTCTCGACAAACTCGACGGGCTGGGGCAGGACCTTGGATTCCCCGCCTACACCTCCGGCGTTCGAGCTACGGCTGACATCTTCTTCATCACCCTCGCCCTCATGGTCGGCACCGCTGGCCTGCCTCACATCATCATCCGCTTCTACACCGTCCCCTCCGTCAGCAAGGCCCGCAGCTCCGCCGGCTGGGCTCTCCTTTTTATCGTCATCCTTTACACCACCGCGCCCGCCGTCGCCGTCTTCGCCCGGACCAATCTTCTCCAAACCGTTCACAACACCCCGCACACAGAACTCCCGCCCTGGTTCCACAACTGGGAGCGGACCGGGCTTCTAACCTTCACCGACAAAAACCAGGATGGCCGTGTCCAATACTACAACGACACCAACCCAGCCTTCACCCCCAAAGCCGAAGCTGCTGGCTGGAAAGGCAACGAACTCCGGATCGACCGCGACATCATCGTCCTGGCCAATCCCGAAATCGCCCGGCTCCCCGATTGGGTCGTCGGTCTCGTTGCCGCCGGGGCGTTGGCCGCCGCCCTCTCTACCGCCGCCGGCCTCCTCCTCGTCATTTCCACCGCCGTCTCCCATGACCTGATCAAAAAAATTGTCCGACCCGACATCACCGACAAACAGGAATTGCTCATCGCCCGGGTTGCCGCCGGTTTTGCCGTGATTGCGGCCGGCTACTTCGGAATTCGTCCGCCCGGTTTCGTTGCCGAGGTTGTTGCCTTTGCTTTCGGCCTGGCGGCCGCCTCCTTCTTCCCCGCGATCGTTCTAGGTATTTTCAACAAACGGATGAATCGAGAAGGTGCCATCTCTGGAATGATCGCCGGCATCGTCTTTACCGCCGCTTACATCATTTACTTCAAGTTCATCAACCCATCGGCCAATACGCCCGAAAACTGGTTCCTCCACATCTCCCCCGAAGGCATCGGCTCCATCGGCATGCTGCTGAACTTCGCCGTCGCCATCACCGTCTCCTGGTTCACCCCCCCACCGCCCCACGAAATCCAGGACCTCGTCGCCCGCATCCGCGTTCCGCGTGAACTCGATCCCACGGCGTAGGCCGGGCCACCACCGCACGCCCCGGTGGATTGTTCTCAACGGTGACCCAATCTTTACCGCCCCGTCCGCAACTGCCTGACAATTTCCCATTCTCAATTCGTCCGGCTTCCTCTACCCTTATTTTTTATGTCGTCCGGCAATCCACGTTCACCCCTCCTTTTGGCCGTGCTGGTGGCCGGGTTCTTGCTCGGAGCGTCCCCCACCCTCTTTGCCGCGTCCCGCGCTGAAACCCCACCTCCCATGACACCCATCCCTGCCTCTACCGCGTCTCAGTTCGAACTGCCCAATGGCCTCCGCCTTATCGTAGATTCCGACCGGTCTGCCCCTGTCGTAACCCTGCAGGCCTGGGTGGCCGCCGGATCCATCACCGAGGAAGGCCACCTCGGTGCCGGGCTCTCCCACATCCTCGAACACATGCTTTTCAAAGGAACTGCCCGCCGGGGCAACTCCGAGATCGCCCAGACCGTTCAATCCCTTGGCGGCCAGATGAACGCCTACACCTCCTTCGACCGGACCGTCTATTACATGGACCTACCCGCCAAAGGCTGGAAAGAGGGCCTTGATGTCCTTGCCGATATGATCTTCCACTCCACTCTGCCCGAGGACGAATACGCCAAGGAACAGGAAGTGATCCGCCGGGAGTTTGCCATGGGGTTCGATGATCCCGGTCGAACCCTGCAAAAGCTCCTGTTTTCAACCGCATTCCAGGTTCATCCCTACAAGTTTCCCGTCATCGGCCACCTCGAAATCTACAACCAACTTACCCGGCAACAGGTCCTCGATTACTACCACCGCTTTTATGTCCCCGACAATGTCACCTTCATTGTTGTCGGTGACGTTGATCCCAGGGTGGTCCGGGACGAACTGGAACAACTAACACGCAACGTTCCCCGGCGCAGTGCGCCCGAGGTTTTCATCCCGAGCGAGCCCCGGCAGTTGGGGCGGCGCGAAAACCACCAACCCTTTCCAACCGAAGGTGCCCGGATGTACATGTCGTTCCACATCCCCGGCATTACCAGCCCCGACATGTTCCCCCTCGACGTTCTGGCCCAAATCGCCGGGGAGGGCAACAGCTCGCGCCTCCACCGTGAACTGGTCCAGCGGCGTAACGTCCTCCAGGACATCGGTGCCTTTTCCTACACCCCGGTCCAATCCGGCCTCTGGGGCATCGCCGCCACGTTCCGCCCCGACAGCCCAATTACCATTCCCCAGGCCGAGGCCGACATCCTCGCCATCCTTGATCAATTCAAAACTCGCCCCGTTACTCCCGCCGAACTAGCCAAAGCCAAGCGACAAGCTCTCGTCGCCAAGGCCTCCGAGCGTAAAACTGTGTCCGGCCGCGCCGCCAGCCTGGGCAGCGGCTGGTTCAACGCCCGGAACCTCGACTTCTCCGAACGCTACCTTCGCGGCATTGAAAACGTCACCGCTGAAGAGATCCTGCGCGTCGCCCGCCTCTACCTCAACGCCGACAATCTCCCCGTCGTTTCCCTTTACCCTAAAGATCAGGCCGCCCCGGACGCACCCCGTGCCACCGCTCGAGCCGTCCGGCAAGGATTGACCTCCCAAACTCTGGCCAATGGCGCCCCGCTCGTTCTCCTTCCGGATGATAAAGTCCCCCTCGTGACCCTCCGCGTGGTCGGCCGGGGCGGCATCCTCACGGAGACCCCCGAGACCAACGGCATCAGTCAACTCGTCGCCCGCCTTCTGGATAAAGGCACGCCGACCCGAACGGCCGAACAGATCGCGGAGGAAATTGAGTCACTGGGCGGCTCACTCAGTTCCGACACCGGTAACAACAGCTTCACGCTTGCCATCGAAGTCCTCCGCTCCGACCTGCCCGCTGCGGTGGAACTCTTTGCCGATCTTCTCCTCAACGCCTCCTTTCCCGAAGCCGAACTGGCCAAAGAAAAGGATCGTCAATTAGCCGAGCTGCGCCTCGAACTCGATCAGCCCATGGCACTGGCCCGCAACGCGCTCCGCCCCGCCCTCTTCGGCACTCATCCCTACGCCATGAACCCGCTCGGCACCCCCGCCACCGTCGCCAGCTTCACCCGCGAGCAACTCCGCGCTCACCTCCGCCGCCTCGTCCAGGCCGAGAACCTCGTTTTCTCCGTGGCCGGTTCATTCGATCCCGCTGAGGCCACCCGCCTGCTTGAACGCGCCTTTCCTTCCCGCGCCATCCCGCGCGGAACGCCCGCTTACAGTGAACAGACACCCGATTTCCGCGGCACCGGCCAGACCGTGCTCGTCCCGACCACCAAGCAACAGGCCATCGTCCAAATTGGCTATCCCGGCCTGAGCCTTCGCAGCCCCGACCGGGCCGCCCTCGAACTCATCGACGAGGCTCTCTCTGATTTGGCTTCCCGGCTCTTCATCCGCATCCGGGAACGTCAATCCCTGGCCTACTTTGTCGGCACCGGCCAGATGGTCGGCTACGACCCTGGGGTCTTCATCTTTTACGCCGGAACTGAGGCCAGCAAATCCGACCACGTCGTGCGCGAGATGCTTGACGAAATCAGCGTTATCGTCCGCGATGGACTCACTCCGGAAGAACTCCAGCGCGCCCGAGCCAAGCTCCTCGGCAAACGCCTCCTCCAGGATCAGGCCGCCGCCACCGTCGCTTACAAAGCCTCCCTCAACCTTCTCTACGGTCTCGGTCTTGACCACGAAGCCGATCTCATCCGGCAGATTGAAACCCTCGAGGGCGACTCTGTTCGGGACGCCGCCCGGCGTTATTTCTCGAAACCGGATTACGTCTCCATTATTGTTCAACCCGAATCCAACCCAACCCGTCCGCAGCCTCCTGCGGCCCAGCCCTGAACTCCTATGGCAGAAGTCCAAAAACAAAACCCCGCCCAATCCGGCGAAATGGCCCAACTCTTCGTCCAATTCGTCATGATGCAGGCCCAGAACATTCTCTTCGTCCTTGGCAAACTCCCCTCCCCCTACGGCGAACGGATGGAACCCAACCTCGACACCGCTAAAGTCCTCATCGACCAGCTCCTCATGATCCGCACGAAAACGGAAGGCAATCTCTCCGCCCAGGAAAACCGCATCCTTGAAGACTGCCTTTCCAAGGTCCAACTCGCCTTCATCGATGCCAGCGGCGGCACCCCCGCCAGCCTGATGCCCACCCGGACCATGGGTTTTCCGATGCCCGGTGAGGACGAAAAGTTTTCCGAAGAAGACAACGAGTTGGGTGAACTTCCCAACGACCAGCGCGGCGTCGCTTACGAGCCCCAACAAGATTCTGCTCCCGCCCCGAGACCCTCAACTGCCCCGCAGGAAGCCGAGAGCCCCAAAAAATTCTTTAAGAGTTACGGCTGAAGCACCACTCATCGGGCCTGCCGTCCCGCACCTATTTCTGGCCGGGGATCACCCCTTTTTGCTCCAGCTTGTTCAGTTTTGGCCGGATCACAAATGCGCAGTAGCCCGCATTGGGATTCTTCACAAAATAATCCTGGTGGTAGTCCTCTGCTGGGTAAAAGCGTTCCAGCGGGACCACCTGCGTTACGATCGGCTTGGACAAACCTGCCTGCGCCCGGGCCAAAGCTGCTTCTGCCGCTTCTTTTTGCTTGTCGTCTCCATAGAGAATAATCGAGCGGTACTGCGGCCCCACATCCGCTCCCTGCCGGTTCAGCGTCGTCGGATCGTGAGCGACGAAAAACAAGTCCAGCAGCTCCTCCAACGTCACCTTGGCAGGATCAAACGTCACCTGCACAACCTCCGCATGACCCGTGCGCCCGCTACTCACTTGCGGATAGGTCGGGTCCGCCTCCGACCCGCCCGCATACCCAGAAACTGCCGTGACCACGCCAGGACGTCGTTCGAAAACCGCCTCCACGCACCAGAAACATCCGCCGCCCAACGTGATTTGTTGTGTATTCATGGAAGAATTCTCTGCCGCAACCAGGTTTCCTAACGCCGATTGGGTGATCATAAACGCGATTGTCAACATCCGCCAGTGCCCGCAGAAAAAAGTGTCAAATTGACTCTTAGTTCCCCCAAACACTCGGCCAGGTTGTCTCGCTTGCCATCGTTTCATCCAACATAAGAGGGCACACCCCTTGCAAGATTCCACGAAAAAGTTGGCATTCCATTTGCATCCCCTTGCCTTGTTGATTAGGAAAATCATATGAGTGAAGCCACAACTTCTTGCGCCTGCGGTGCCGCTGCGGGCTCCTGTGCCAACCCGGCTCCGGCCTCTGCCACCCCCGTTGCCATCCAAAACGGCAAGGGCGACGCCCCCCGAAACATCAGCGAATCCTTCCGTCGGAACTTCGATTCCATTAATTGGAGCAACAGCCGTTCGAAACGGGTCGAAGGACGTCGCACGGTCAAGGTTTATTAGCACCGGAACCTGCCGTCCGCAGCGGTTCGGGACCGCCCGTTAATCGTTGATTCTCTGACTGGGCGCATCAACCCGGCCCGGCCAAGAGGGCATCTACCTTTGCCTTGATCTCCCGAAGCGAGACTGGCTTCAGCAGAACTTCATTGGCCACCTGCGCCAGATGATGCCCCTCCAGATCGCTCAACGGACTCCCCGACAAGATCAGGATGGGTGTCCGCGCCGTGCCGGGCAATGCCCGCAGGCGCGGAATCAGGTCCAACGCCCC
>CALFVM010000014.1 GCA_937928665.1 uncultured Candidatus Methylacidiphilales bacterium | reverse complement strand
CCGCCAAGCCCTGGCCCTCCCCCACCTGCCCTCCAGCATTGAATGTTTCGACATCTCCAACATCTCTACCACCCACAAAGTCGCCTCCATGGTCGCCTTCCACAACGGCGTTCCTGATAAAGCCAACTACCGCCGCTATCGCATCAAAACCGTCCAGGGCCAGGACGACTTCGCCAGCATGGCCGAAGTCGTCGGCCGCCGGTACGCCCGTGTCCTCCGCGAAGGCGGCTCCATGCCCGACCTCATCATCGTTGATGGCGGCAAAGGCCAGCTCTCCTCCGCCCTCAAATCCCTCCACGCCCTCGGCCAATTCGCCCAGCCCATCATCGGCCTGGCCAAACAACGAGAGGAAATCTTCCGCCCCCTCGCCCGCGAACCCCTCCTCCTGCCCCACGATTCCGGTGCCATCCGCCTCCTCCAACGCATCCGCGACGAAGCCCACCGCTTCGCCAACGGCTATCACCAGCTCCTCCTTAAACGCCGCGTCCACGAAAGCATCCTCGATGAAATCCCCGGCATCTCCGCCCGCCGCAAAGCCGCCCTCCTCCAAACCCTCGGCTCCATCGACCGTATCCGTCACGCCTCCGCCGCCGACCTCGCCGCCGTCGACGGCATCTCCCCCAAGCTCGCCGAAGCAATCGTCCGCTTCTTCGAACGATTCAACGCCCGCCGTGCCCGCCCCGAACCGCCGCCCCAACCGGAAACCGTCTACCGACTCAAATCCACCTAACTTTCTCACCCCCGCCGCTCTCTCAGAACCTGACCTCCACAACTTCAATCAACAATCGGAGGTGGCCGGTAAGCGGGTCCGCGGGTGGGGTCAGGGCAGGCCTCAAGCGTTAGTACGATGCTTCCCCGCTTGCGAAGACTCCCGACCCGGTCATGAGCCCGGGCGATCTCCGCAAAGGGGACGACGGAATCGATGACCGGTCGAAAAGCACCCTGCACCGTTCGTTCCACAAGTTTTTGCAGGTCATCCGCCCGCTCCTCCGCTGGTCCCGCTGCCACCTTGATTCTTCGACGGTGCCCCGTGAACACCGATCGCAACATGTCGCCCAGCCCACCGGCAATCAAGGCAACCCGACCCCCGTCCCTCGTCAGCCGCATGGCATGCGCAAGATTCAATGCACCAACCGTTTCAAAAACCAGGTCAAATTGGGCTTCGAGCGCTGCGACATCCGTGGTCTGATAGTCAATCACCTCGTCCGCCCCGAGGTCGCGGATCCACCCCGCATTGATCCCGCTGCACACCGCGCTGACAAACGCCCCGCAATCCTTGGCAAGCTGAACCACCGCAGATCCAACACTCCCCGAGGCGCCGATGACCAGAACCCGCTCACCTTTGGCCAAACCCGTGGCGCGGAGGAAATGAAGTGCCGTGGTTCCTCCAAACGGCAACGCAGCCGCAGTGACATCATCGATAGAGTCCGGAAGTTTGACCAGACACCTCGCCGTATGGACGCATTTGAATTCCGCATGGCAGCCCATTTTCGCCCCATCGAAGAGCACCACACGATCCCCCACCTGAAAATCCGTGACCGCATGGCCAACCCGGACCACCTCACCGGCTGCTTCCGATCCGAGCACGGGCTGACGTGGTCTTGAAAAACCAAAGATGGGTCGTGCCAACGCGCCAAAGCCGGGCGGCATCTGCAGGCTGCGGATGCGCCAATCGCCTGACGTCACAGTCGTCGCCCGGACCCGGACCAGAACCTCATGCGCGGAGGGCACGGGAACGGGCCGCTGGCGGACTCGCAAAACATCCGACGATCCGTAGGCCGTGCACTCGACTACATTCATTGTGTTCAAGGGGCGGGAGCCAACCGGAGAAAGCCCCATCCGTCAAACACCACCAGAACCGTTGGCAGCCGCATTGCAACGAATCACTCCGATGCACCGGGCCGTTGAACACCCCGGGGAGAATGGTCCCGGACACATCTGCCCCGGTTCCCAACCATCCCGAAAAACGGTTGCCCCCCTGAGTTCACTCCCATGCCCAAAGAACATCCTGCCACCCAACCGCCCCCCCCTTTTCCCTTGACCCCCTCTCAACCCGTCGGAACGCTCTTGGGTTCAACGTGAGTGCCACACCCAACGCCGAGCAAATTGCCGCCCGCCGCACTTTTGCCATCATCTCCCACCCGGACGCCGGGAAAACTACCCTCACAGAAAAGCTCCTCCTCTACGGGGGAGCCGTTCATCTCGCTGGCAGTGTGACCGCACGCAAAAACCAACGCGCCACCACGAGCGATTGGATGGAGTTGGAAAAACAACGCGGCATCTCCGTTTCCTCAACCGTCCTCCAGTTCGAATACGCCGGCCGCACCGTCAACCTCCTCGACACCCCCGGCCACAAGGACTTCTCCGAAGACACCTACCGCGTCCTTACCGCCGTGGACGCCGCCGTGATGGTCATCGACGCGGCCAAGGGGATCGAAGCCCAAACCCGCAAGCTCTTCGAAGTCTGCCGCCGCCGGGGCGTCCCCATCTTCACCTTCATGAACAAACTCGACCGGCCCTGCCGCCCGCCGCTCGATCTTCTTGACGAACTCGAATCAGTCCTCGGCATCGCCGCCATCCCCCTCAACTGGCCGCTCGGCGACGGACCCGACTTTCGCGGCATCTATGATCGCGAACATCGCCAAGTCCATCTTTTCGAACGCACCCCAGGCGGTGCCTTCCGCGCCCCGGTCACCGTAGCGGGAATCGATGACGACCCCGTGAAAAACACCCTCGCTCCGGATGTCCACGCCCGCGCCCGGGCCGAGCTCGAACTCCTCGAGGGCGCCGGCTCCCCCTTCGACCGCACCGCCATTGACGCGGGCCGTCTTTCCCCCGTCTTCTTTGGCAGTGCCGCCAACAACTTCGGCGTCGAAAACCTCCTCACCCGCTTCCTCGACCTCGCCCCGCCCCCGGCACCTCGCCTCAGCAATGGCCAATTCATTGATCCAAATCAACCCGGCTTCTCCGGATTCGTGTTCAAAATCCAGGCCAACATGAACCCGAAACATCGGGACCATGTCGCCTTTATTCGCGTCGTCTCGGGCACCTTCCGCCGTGACATGAGCGTCCTTCATGCCCGCTCCGGTAAACGCATCCGCCTCTCCAACTCCCAACGCCTCTTCGCCCGCGAACGCGAAACTGTCGATGAAGCCTACGCCGGCGACATCGTCGGTCTGGTCGGCAACTTCGGCTTCCTCATCGGCGACACCCTCAGTGAAGATCCCGATATCCGCTTCAACGAAATCCCCCACTTCCCACCCGAGTGCTTCGCCTTCCTCCGCGCCGCCAGCACCAGCCAAATGAAACGCTTCCGCGAGGGCCTCGACCAGCTCCTCCGCGAGGGCCTGGCCCAGTTCTTCGACCTGCGCGACGCCATCGCCCGCGCCCCCCTCCTCGGTGCCGTCGGCCCCCTCCAGTTCGAAGTCATCCAATACCGCCTGCAAAGCGAATACGGAGCCGAGTCCCGCCTTGAATCCTCCAACTGGCAAACCGTCCGTTGGTTCGAAGGCACCCCGCCCGAAACCCCCGTCCTCCCCTCCGGCACAGCCAAAGCCTTCGATGCCCAAGGCCGTCCCGTCATTCTTTTTCCGAATGCC
>CALFVM010000013.1 GCA_937928665.1 uncultured Candidatus Methylacidiphilales bacterium | reverse complement strand
GATACTCGCTCGAAAAATAGTCGATGACCATTTTCTCAAAATCGGCGGCTTCATCGACAACGTAGTGAGGGATTCCCAGCGCATAGGCCACCCCCCGCGCATCCGCTACTGCCTGCGGCCCGCAACACTTGTCCTCCGCCCGCGAAATACAGTCCTGCGGCCACACCTTCATGGTGACCCCCACCACATCATAACCCTGATCCTTGAGCAGCCAGGCCGCCACCGAAGAGTCGACCCCACCACTCATCCCCAACAAAACACGTGCACTCACTTGGTTTTTCAGAAAAAACCCCGCAGAGGTCGGGCCGACTCCAGATCAGCCAACTCTCGGGGAAGTAAAAAGTTAGCGCGGCACCCCAGATTTTCCAAATTAATTTGAATCTTTGGTTCGTCCCGCCGTCTTATCTCACGAGACTATGATGACTTTCGACCTTACCGACCGCAAAGACCCGCTTCAGGCTTACCTCAACGAAATTCGGCACACCGCCCTTCTGACCAAGGAGGACGAAATCCGCCTGGCCAAACGAATCCGCAAAGGCGACGCCGCCGCCCGCGACCACATGATCCGGGCCAATCTCCGCCTCGTCGTCAAAATCGCTCACCACTATGCCAACTGCGGACTGCCTCTCACCGACCTTATCTCCGAAGGAAATCTCGGGCTCGTCAAGGCCGTCGAACGCTTTGACCCCCGAAAGGGTGCCAAGTTCAGCACCTACGCCGCCTGGTGGATCAAACAATCCATCCGGCGCGGGCTGGCCAACCAGGCCAAAACCATCCGCCTCCCGGTTCACATGATGGAAAAGCTGACCCGGATGCGCCGGATTGAGCGCCAGCTCCACGAGGAACTCGGTCGTGAACCCTCCCACGAGGAAATCGCCGACGAACTTGATATCCCCGCCCGTAAGATCGCCATGATGAAACAATCCATGATGCAGCCCCTCTCTCTCGATAACACCCTCGACAGTGAGTCCGGAGAGGGAACCCTTGGCGACATCATTGGCGACGATTCCGCGACCGACCCGGCCGAAATGGCTTCCGGCCAAAACATGAACCAGATCGTGCAAACGGCCCTCCGCACCCTCGACGCGCGCTCCCTCGCCATCCTCTCCCTCCGTTTCGGGCTCAACGGGGAGGAGGGTGAGACCCTTGAAGAGATTGGTCGCCGCTTCAAAGTCACCCGCGAACGAATCCGTCAGTTGCAAAATCAGGCACTGCGCAAACTCAAGAAAGCCATCCAAAAGCGGGAAACTCCCCGCCTGACCGATCCCAACATCGCGTTGGCTCTCAACCGGCTCACCCGGCCCGATCCCGTGCCGAAGGCAGCCGTCACACGGACGCGCCCTGTCGCCGACATTTCTCCCCTGCCCACCTCGCGCAGCCGCCGCCCGGCACCGCCCGTTATGGTCCCCGATACGCCTCCCCGGGTTCGTGCCAAATCCAAACCCAAACCGTCCCTGCTCGGCTGATGGCTCCACCCCACCCGGCTGCCCGGATACCACCCTCCAAAACCCCTTGCCATTTGTCCGCCTGCCTGATTGCATCCGGTCGCAATGAGCCAACCCATCTCCCTTCTCGTCATGGCTGCTGGCATGGGCAGCCGGTTCGGCGGCCTCAAACAAATGGAGCCCATCGGGCCCTCCGGGGAAACCCTTCTCGACTACTCCATCTACGACGCCATCCGGGGCGGCTTCGACCGGATTGTCTTTCTCATCCGCAAAGACTTTGAAGAAGAATTCAAAACCCGCGTCGGTAACCGGTTCGATGGACGGATTGAAGTCGCCTACGCGTTCCAGGCACTCGACGACCTTCCTGGCGGACACCGCCCCCCGGCCTAACGGACCAAACCCTGGGGCACCACTCACGCCATCTGGTGTGCCCGCCACGCCATCGCCGGACCTTTCGGAGCCGTCAATGCCGATGACTTTTACGGGCGGGACGCCTTTGCCAAGTTGGCCGATTTTCTGAAAAACCGGCCCACCGGCACCGCCCGGCCTGTTCACGCCATGATCGGCTACCGTCTCGACTCGACCCTTTCCGACCACGGCTCAGTTGCCCGGGGCGTCTGCCGCCTCCGCCCCGATGGCTACCTGGCTGCTGTTGAGGAAATGCTGAAAATCGCACGAACCGACGACCGGATCGTCAACCATGAGGATGGCAAGCCCGAAACCGTCGTGGACGGAGCATCCTGCGCCTCCATGAACTGTTGGGGTTTTGGTTCCGATATCTTCCCCGCGCTCGAATCAAGCCTTCTGAACTTCCTCGCCACCCAGCACGCGGAAGTCAAGGCCGAGTGCCTCATCCCGACAACCGTCAACGCGTTGGTCTCCACCCAAACCATTGACCTTCAGGTCATCCCCACCAACGCACGGTGGTTTGGTATGACCTACAAGGAAGACGTTCCCACCGTCAAAGCATCCATCGCGGAGCTAGTCGCTGCGGGCGAATACCCGGCCACACTCGGATAGACCGGCGCAACCCCTACGGGCCTTGCCCCCAGAACGGTATTCCGCTTCCCTCGGGATCTGTGACCGCTCCCCTTACGTTCTCCTCTCTCGACGCACGCGCCGTGCCCCACGTATTCACCCTCCGCCAGGACCGCGTGCCCACCCACCCCGATAACGCCGCCGCGGTCCTCGCCTGCCACGGTTTTGATTTTCGTCATCTCATCCGGGCTGAACAACCTCATGGCAACCGCTGCGCCATCGTCACCGCGGCCGAACGCGGCCAAACCGTACCCGGGGTTGACGCTCTGGCCACCGGCGATCCCACCGTCACTCTCCTCATCCGCACTGCCGATTGCGGCCCCGTCTTCTTTTTTGACCCAGCCCACGGGGCCGTCGCCCTGGCCCACTCCGGACGAAAAGGCACCGAAGGCAATATCGTCGCCGCCACCATCCACGCCATGACCCAAGCCTTTGGCACCTGCCCCGAGGATCTTATCGCCGTTCTCGGCCCGACCATTCGTGTCCCGGACTACGATGTCCCCTTCGCTGATCAAATCCTCCGTCAGCTTGCCGACGCCGGAGTGGATCAAATCGAGGACTGCGGCTTCAACACCGCCGCTGATCTTTCCCGTTTCTACTCGTACCGAAAAGAACAGGGAAGAACCGGCCGACACTTTGCCGCCATCCACCTTCCCTGATCTCAACGCCTGACACGGTCAAACCCAGCTCTCCCCATCCCGGACTACTGCTGCCGCCGGTCCCTGAGCATCTGTGCGCCAGTCGGTCGCGCGGTCGAACGACTCGTGCCCCGCCGCTCTTGGAGATCCGGCGGCAATGGAGGAGCCCGGTCAATCGGCCTGGCCTTTCCGATGACCTCGAAACCTTCCAGAATAAACACGTCCACCAGAACATCGAAATAGGGCTCATAGCCCTTGGCATCGGCAAACCGACCGTATAGCCGGTACTCGACCGCATGATCATCCCCCGGTTGGGGCAAAAACCGGTGAGGTGCCGGCATCGTGCCCGGTCGCTCCATCAACATCGCCCAACGCGCACGCACCCAGGGTTCCCGGGGACCCTTAATCCAGCCCCAGCCGGTGTATTTGGCATGAACCGCACGATGCCCGACGAAAAACTCTCCCTCTGTCCGACCGTAGCGCATCGGAACGCCTCCCTCAGCCGCCACCTCCTGGGCAAAGGACCATCCCGCTCCGGCAAAAATCGCCAGCACAAGTGCCGCCAATCTCATGGATACCACCTTCCGCCCGGGGTGGAAATGTAGGGAATCCCGCCACGGGAATAGTCCGTCTTCCCGATCGCCCCGATCATAGGAACGCCGAAACGCTGGAACCATGCATCGGAAAACTCTTCTCCCGAATGGCAACCCCAGCTTTGACAGCGGGCACCTGGATGAAACACCCCGGGGTCAATCTCCGCCAGATGGGAGATGTGGACAATCATCGGCTCCAAAGCCGCGCCATCCAGCAGGTTACTGTAATCGAACATCAGCGTCCGCTTGTTCGAATGCCCGAAATACTCCCAGCGGCTGATCTTGTGCCGCGCCCGGTCCTTTCCCCGGTTCATGTAGTAAAAAAGGTCGTGCCGGGAACCGAACCAAAACATCCGCACCCCCAGCTCCCGCGCCCGCTCCTCGACCAAAAAAATGTAGTTTATCCGCTCCTCCCGGCCCCGCGTTTCATAGGCGGGCCGAAAAACATGCCACGTCATGATTTCCCCCTCAGGCAACTCCGCCTGCAACTGCCGAATGCGTGCGGAAGCGGAGTCGATGAAGTTGCCCCAATACCGATCGTGACGCTCCTCCTTGGTCCGCTCGAAAAAGTTCAAGGCAGGGCCCCCGCTCACAATCATGTGCTCGATTGCCCGTGCGGGCACAGCGGCCAGACAAACCAGAACAAGAAGGGCACCAACCCGAATCATGGTCCGACAAGCTAGAGCGGCCAACGCGTAAGGGGAAGCGACTTTCCGCCCGATCAGTTGGAGGGAACGGCAAACCGAAGCACCGCCGGACCAAGAATTACGATAAACAGGCAGGGAAAAATAAAGAGAACCAGCGGGATCATGATCTTCACCGGAGCCTGGGCGGCCGCCTTTTCCGCCCGCTGGCGTCGTTTCACCCGCATCGCTTCGGTTTGGATTTTAATCACATCCACCAGGCTACCTCCAAGTTTACTGATATAATTGACAGCCGTTACAAATGACTTGAGATCGTCCACTCCTGTCCTTTTGGCCAGGTTGGCCAGGGCGTCCGAACGGCTGATCCCCAGGTTGACCTCGCGGAGCGTCCGGCGCAACTCTTCGGCCAAGGCTCCCTTGGTCCGCTCCGCCACCACCGCCATCGCCCCATCCAGTGCCATCCCGGCTTCCACTGAAATACTGATCAGATCGAAGGTGAACGGGAGATTGAGTTGAATCTCATGTTTCCGCTTTTTCGCTTTTCCCTGAATGATGCCCACTGGCAGGCGATAGCCCAGAATCAGGCAGATAAACACCCCGCCGAAGTATTGCATGGGAGAAAGAATCCCTTTGGCCAGATGGGGTGCCAACAACAGCCCGATGAGCAAAGGCAGGGCCGCAGCCAGCACCCAGGACAGTGTGGTTATCTGTGCCCCGGTCACAGTCCCCTGTAGACCGGCTTCATCAATGGCCTGGTCACAGTCCTCAATCATTTTTGCCGGAGTGATCGCCCGGAATACCTTCGAGTACTTGTTGGCCAGCGGCAATAACACGCGTGACACCACACTCTTGTTCATCTCCTCCTCGTCCCGCAGGGCCACCCGGGCCGTGCCCCCCGCTTCCGCTTTTTTCAAGCGCTCGACAAAGCTGACTTTTTGCTGGTTCTGCCCCACACAGAGCATCGCGACGATTACGAAGAACAGCAGAATGACAATGCAGGTAAGAATGAACATGCTCAGATTTCGATGGTAACGACTTTTTTGATCATCAGTGCCCCCAGCAACTGCATCGTCAGGGCCAGCCCGATGGTTGCCCAACCCCAGGGCGGGGTCAGCATGGGCTCAAAGTATTCCGGGTTGATCCCGGAGATGGCAAACCCAATGAAAAACGGGAGGGCGCCCACCAGGAGACCCGAGAGTTTGCCCTGGGTCGTCAGCGTATCAATCTGGCCCTGGATTCGGACCCGCTCGCGAATGGTGCCCGCCGTTGTTTCAAGGATCTCGGCCAAATTACCCCCGACCTTCCTCTGAATAGTGTAACCGCTGACAACAATCTTTAGATCTTCGCTCGGAACTCGGGTCAGCAGGTTTTCCAAGGCTTCTGCCTCGGGTAACCCAAGATTGACCTCTTTAATGACCTGTCTGAACTCCGTGGCAATCGGATCGGGCGACTCCTTAGCCGCCACGCTGCAACCCTGCATAAACGTTTGGCCGGCTCGCAGCGAGTTCACAATGAGGATGAGGAACTCGGCCAACTGCAGGCTGAACTTGTTAATCCGCCGCTTCTTCAGAAACCCGAGAATGGGACCGTGAATGAAAAGAAAAGGCACCGCGATCAGAAGACCAATAAGAAGACTTTGCGTCAGCACAAGACCGACGCAGGCGATAAACAAAATAATCGCGGCGCGGAAGATGATGAACTCGGACGGACGCAGCTTGATGTCAGCCTGGGCCAAATCCCGCTCCAGAACATCGAAGTAATTCTCCCCGGTGAACTTGCCCAACATCGGACGGAGGTCCACCTTCGAGAACAAGCCGGCTTTTTCGCCTGCACCGAGCTGTTCCGCAGTCTGTAGCTCTCTGGCCACCTCGGCGGGCAGTTGGGTCAGCCGGGCTACCCGAGAACTGACCCTGGAGGTCTCCCCACCACTCACCAGCATGCCGACAATCATGCCGGCCGTGACGAAGAACAGCAGAATGACGATGACGGTGGCGATGAAGAACATGACCTAGGGAACTTCGACGGCGGTTTGAAAAACTTCGACCGGCACATTCTCCCCATGAGCCTTGAGCCGGTCGAGACACTTCGGGACAATGCCGCATCCGCGGAGCACTCCTTTGACCTTGCCCTCCGGGGTGACCCCCGTTTGCTCAAACCGGAAAATATCCTGTAGGGTGATCACCGTCCCCTCCATACCCTGAACTTCGGTGATGTGGGTGACTCGCCGGGAACCATCCTGCAGCCGCGCGATCTGCACAAAAAGGTGGACCGCGCTGGCAATCTGTTCGCGAATCGCCTTCTCCGGCAAGTCCATCCCCGCCATGAGAACGAGCGTCGAAATCCGGGAAAGCGCATCGCGCGGCGTGTTCGCGTGAGTTGTCGTCAGCGAACCGTCATGGCCAGTGTTCATCGCCTGAATCATGTCCAGGGCCTCTCCACCGCGACACTCCCCGATGACGATTCGATCCGGACGCATCCGGAGCGAACTTTTTACCAGGTCACGGATCGCCACCTCGCCCTTGCCCTCGATATTCGGGGGCTTGGATTCAAGCCGGACCACATGCTCCTGCTGCAGCTTCAATTCGGCTGCATCCTCAATCGTTAAGATGCGCTCCCCCTCGGGAATATAGGAGGAGAGGGCGTTGAGCATCGTGGTTTTTCCTGATCCCGTGCCTCCGGAGATCACAATGTTGAGTGTGCCACGGACGCAAGCTTGGAGGAACATCGCCATCCCTTTTGAAAGTGCCTTGAACCCGATTAGCTTCTCCATGGTCAGCTTGTTTTTGGCAAACTTCCGGATGGTAATCGTCGGCCCGTTCAACGCGCAAGGCGGCACGACCACATTGACCCGTGACCCGTCCGGCAGACGGGCATCGCAGATCGGACTGGATTCATCTACCCGACGCCCCAGCGGACTGAGAATTTTGTCAATCACCCGGCGACAACTCGCTTCATCGACAAACTTGACCGGCGACAACGTGATTTTCCCATTTTGCTCCACATAAATCGTGCTGTGCCCGTTCACCATGATCTCGGTTACCGTCTCATCGGTCAAAAGGGCTTCCAGCGGACCGAAACCGATCATCTCGTTGACGATGTCCACCATCAACTTGTCCCGGAGTTGCTTACCAATCGGGATCCGGTCCGCCGCAATCTTCTCGTCGATCAGTTGCTCGATCTGCTGCTTCAGTGCCACCTCATTCCCAGGTCCCAGCAACGACGGGTTGATCTTTTGAATGAGATAGGGAAGGAGCTGGCGTTTGAATTGCAGGATAAAATCAGTGGCCGCATTGGCGGAAGCGGACGCCGGATCGGTGGCCCGGGTAGGCGTTGGTCCCGGGGGTGCCCGAAGCGGTGCGCCGCTGCCTCCCGACGTGGGTCCCTGCGGCGGACGAATCACTCCCGGAGGACGTGTCATGTTCGGGCGCAACATTCCGGGGTTATTTCCTGGAGGGATTGGTCGCATATAAGTCTCTCAGCGGTAAATTACATAGCTACTCAGCCTCGTCCAGCCAACGGTTCAGAGAAATCTCCGCCAGTTTGGAAATCACCGCGCAAAACGGAAGTTCCGGTTTGGTCTCCGCCAGCGGTGCCCCGCTGTTGATGCTGAAGGATGTCTGTGTCGGAATGGAAGGCAGAAAGGCCGTAATCGGGTGTTCCAGAACGGATTCAATTTCGGAATCGCTGACTTCGGTGCCAACCTCAGCATTATTCACGACGACTTTAATTTTTTCGGGCAACACATTCCGCCCTTTCAGAAACTTGAGAAACCTCTGGAGTGCCAGAAGACGGGCCAAATCCCGGCTCGTAATCAGAAAAACCACATCAGCTTCTTCCACTGCGGCCAGAGTCGGAGGCAGATCGTGCGGCCCGGTGTCCACCACAACATAGTTGGCCGTGGACCGGACTAGTTTGAGAAAGTTGATCGCGTCTTCAAGAGAGAATCCGTACAGCTCGGTAGGATTAAAATCTTGGTTCGGACAGGCCAGAAATTTGAATCCGCTCCGGTGTTCGCTGAGCAGGTTCTGAATGTAGGACGCATCGAGCTGGTCCTTACTGCGGATGACGTCTGACAGGGTGTGCCGCGGAACCTGATCCAGAAAGGTGAAGAAATCGCCGGGATTCATGCTGAGATCAATCAGCGTGACATCCGCCTCGAACGCCCGAAGACACACGGCTAGGTTTGTTGCGAACGTCGTCTTCCCCAGCCCACTCCGCGCACCGGCCACCGCGATCAGATAGGAATCGCCACGGTGGACCATCTCTTCTGGTGCCATGGCCGCCAACTCGGCCGCAGTCTGCGCCGCCTGCTTCAAGAGCGGGACTAACGTGGCCACATCGGCAGGCCCGTTGATCGCGGTCCGGAGATTCATCTGCAGAATCTTCTGCCAAACCTCTCCTCCCTCCGTCCCTTCCAGGACCGGCACCAGACACATGTCCCGGAACTTCGCCCCAAGCTGCGAAATCAGCTTCATCCCGTCCATGTCGCCCAAAGCCAACTGGACGAGAACGACGTTTGCCTTGGACGAGCCTAGCAGAAACAGAGCCTCCTGTCCCGAATCGCACGACCCTAGGACCTTATGCCCTGAAGAATCGATCAGAGCAGATTTGACTCTGGCAACGAAACCCGGGTCCCGGTGGACAATGAAGAAATCCGCCATAGCGATGCGGATTTTATGGGTTTGTGGTTTCGGCGCGAGCAGGAATTGCCGAGGCAGCCGGAAGCTCCCGGGCGTCGGACAGATGGTTCCGGACAGTCCAAGGCTCCGCCCTGGTTGCAACAGGATTCAACGCCGGGGTGGTCTGGATCGACGGTGCTCGAGCTTGGGGCCGGGAACTAATCGCTTCAGTGGAAGTCGCCTGACCGCCCTTCGCACCTTCCACCTCCTCGGGCTTGACAAACTCGGCCGAGCGAAGGCGAACCGTTTCCGCACTGATCTTAACCGGAGCAACTGACGTGGAGGGAACCCCAGTTGCATACTCGAGTTGCTCCGCCATTTCCGAAAGCCGCGGCTGCGGACGGTCGCCCGCAATCAGCTCCTCCCGGCCAATCACCTCAGGTGTCAGAATGAACGCGAGTTCAGTCTTTTCCCCGTCCTTCGTCCGATTCTTGAACAGCTCTCCCAAAATCGGGATTTTGCTGATAAACGGCACACTTCGCATCGACTCCCTCATCTGGTCGTCAAAAAGTCCACCAATAACCAGGGATTCCCTGTGCTTCATTGCCACCCGGGTTTCCACCACCCGGGTCAGCAAGGTCGGGAACGGTTCTGTCACCGGGTTCCGATCCACGCGGCTGAAATCCAGTGAGCTGATCTCGGGCCGGACAAACATCCGGATAAGTCCGTTCCGGTCAATGGTGGACGCCGTGGT
>CALFVM010000012.1 GCA_937928665.1 uncultured Candidatus Methylacidiphilales bacterium | reverse complement strand
TTGCGGAGCCTCGCTCGGGTGCAGTTGAGGCCGGGGGGCGGACCGGGCTGCGGGGCGAAGCTTGTTTGATTGACGGGCAACGCGAAACGATTGATGATAGTTAGGTTGGATGAAAGGCCGGGCTCAGACGGGGAAACCGCCTGACGTCTGCCGACTAACCCGCAACTGAAAGGTTTTTGCATGGAACGTCCGCTTCGTTTGGCCAAACTCCTCGTCAGCATCGGCGCGTTGCTGACCACTGTTCCGGTCGGGTTCATGATCGTATCGGTGATTGTTTTGCAACCCGATCCATGGGCGGCACTGATGTCCCTGGGTTGGGCACTCATTGTGGCCATCGCACTGTTGCCACTTGGGCTGGCGTTTCTTTTTGGCGGCCTGGGCTGGCTGGTGGCGGTGAAACGCCAGTTAAAAAAGGAATTTGACGACGACGAGGCGGACGGCTCGGAGGCGGGGTAAAAGGTTTGAATCGGGCGCGGTTGGCGTGAGAAGCGTTGACCAGAGGCGGTCTGCCTTTAGTGTCAAACGGTTGGTTGACGGCAACGGAGCGTAGCACAGCTTGGTAGTGCGCCTGGTTTGGGACCAGGAGGTCGCAGGTTCAAATCCTGTCGCTCCGACCCTGTCGAGCCCGACGCGACCCTGCCTAACAAGCCAAGCCCACACCCGATGGAACCTAACGCACGCGAGGAATTGTTAGCCGTATTGGAGCGGTATTTCGAAGCGGTGTCCTCGCAAAAAACGGACCGTCCGATGGATTTGCTGGCGGTGTTTGCCGAGGTGGATGCGGTGGAGGCCCGGCACGCTGCGGGAATGCCGCCGATGCTCCGTCATTATTTCGAAGGCAAAAGTTACCGGAAAGCCCATGCGTTTCTCCGTGCGCTGGCAGAGTCGGGATGATTGTCGAGGTCGAGCTGGAATGCCCCCACTGCGGGGAGGTTTTTGTTTCAACGGCAGACACCTCCGCGGGGAGCTATGAGACGGTGGAGGATTGCGCGGTTTGTTGTCGACCGATGGTGGTCCGAATTGAGTGCGAGCCGGGCGATGTCCGAGCGGCATGGACCGAACCGTGTTAACGTGCCGGTCTATGTTGACCTTGGAAACCTTGGGAGAGTTGGCGGATCGGCACCGGAGCGCGCTGGGGGCGCGGGTGGCGGAGTTTGAGTTGCGTGGGACACGATTCGGCGGTGGAGGCGGACCGGAGTTGATGGGAGTGATCAACCTGTCTCCCGATTCGTGGTACCGGGAAAGCGTGGCCCTGACGGCGGAGAACGCGATTCGACGGGGGTTGCGGCTGAAGGCAGACGGGGCGCACCTTGTGGATGTCGGGGCGGAATCGACGCTGCCCCACGCGGAACGGGTCGATCCGGAATCTCAATGTGGGCTTCTTTTGCCAGTGGTCCGGGAGTTGGCGGCGGCCGGAGTCCTTGTCTCGGTAGAAACCTATCACCCGGCCGTGACGCGGGCGTGTTTGCAGGCAGGGGCGGCGGTGCTGAACCTGACGGGGACGAGCGGGACGGAGGCGTTCTACCGTGAGGTGGCCGATTATGGAGCCGGGGTGATTATCTGTTACGTGGCGGGGGAAAATGTGCGAGCGGTAGGAAATTTGACCTTGGGGAAGGATCACATGGCGACGTTGCGGGAGTATTTTGAGCGGCAGATTGATCTGGCGGTGTCGGCGGGAGTCAGCCGGATCTGGATAGACCCAGGCATGGGATTTTACTACGGAAACCTCGGGGACAGTGCCGCCCGGGTCCGCTATCAGATGGAGACCTTTCTCAATACGTTTCGGTTGCGGGAACTGGGTTGGCCGACCTGCCATGCGTTGCCGCACGCCTTTGAGTTTTTTGAAGACGAGGTCCGAAGTGCCGAGTCGTTTTTTGCCGTGCTGGCTCTCCTGGGCAAAACGGATTTGCTGCGGACGCATGAGGTGGCCCGAGTTCGAGCCGTGGCCCGGACTATGCAGGTCTTCGGACCGGTGTGACTCAATTTGGTTTGCGTCGCCAGAACGTGGCGTCGGCCACGCTCCACTGGAACTTTCGAGCGTGTTCGCGAATGGCAAAGGGCAGGTTCTTCCGGCCAACTAGCTCGAAATGCGGTCCGAGGAAGAAGCGGAGTCCAGCGAAGGTGTCGATCCGGCTTCCGAACTCTTCTCGCCCGCCGATCCATTCGGTCTTCGGGGTGAATGATTCCAGCCATGTGTAGGGCGAGATCATCGCGAGTAGGCCGCCGGACCGAACGACGGAGGGCAGGGCGTTGAGGAAAGCGCGGGGCGAGGGGACGCGGTCGATGAGGTTGGCCGCCAGCACGAGGTCGAACTGGCCCAAGCCAAGCGATGGCAGGGCGCAGGCATCCCCGACTTGGAAGCTGACGCGGCTTCGTTCAATCTTTGGGTCCATCCGGACCTCAATCGGCGAGATCAGGTCGCCTTCTTCCATTCTCCGCACCGTGGCGTGCCCATTGGCTTGTATTTGCTCAGCAGCGCGAATGAACTGCTGAGAAAGGTCGATGCCGATGACACGTTCCGCCCGGCGGGCCAAAGCGAATGCAGAACCACCGACGGCACAGCCAAGGTCGAGTGCCCGGAGTAGTTGCCCTGGACCGTAGAGTTCGAGTGCCGCTGCAGCGCACCGGCCAGGGAAGTCGGCCGGTGCCGGGGGCGACCACGATCCGAATTGATCCCGATCGCTTCCGTAATGGAAGAGAAGGTACTGGTGCAGGATCGATTCGGATTCGTAGTCGGCCGGTTTCACTGCGGAACTGGATCAGTTGTCCGCAAGGAGATTGAGCATGTAGTCAGCGGGGGCGTAGTTCTCAATCAAGACGATGGTTTCGCCGTCCCGGTGCATCCGGACTTGGGGCACCTGAATTTCGGGAGTTTTGTGGGGTGCGAAGAGAATGTCGTCGTGGGTTGCATTTTTCGCATGGACGAACTTATCCGGGGTCAGATGCCCACCGAGATGGTCGCTGCGACCAGTGGCGACATGAAGGGTGCCGAGAACTTTTTCGTCTTGAATATCACGTCCGGAGAAGGGGAGGCGCTGGGTGCCGAACCCAAGCTCGCCCAGCTCCCCGGTGACGGGATCCCCGATGATTTTGTTCTGGTGGTCACTGATGGTTTGCAGGTTCCCCTTGAGAAGAGCGGCATGGACAATACGTCCCTCCCGCACGGTCATCAGGCCGATGGTGCCATCCTCATACTTCATGGGGAACGCGCCTTCGGCACCCGTAGGGACGTAGTAGATTTCGCCCGCCGGGAGATTGGCAATGTCTGGCTTTTTGCCCCGGCACAAACCATGGCTTTTTTGCGCTTCCTGGCGGTTCAGTTCCAACTTGAGGGTGTAGAGGTCAGAACCGAGCTTGAAATCGATCTCAACCCAATCGGCCCGGGTCATGCCGAGCCGGAGTTTTTCAGCCTCACGGCTGACATCGTTGTAATCGACGGCCAGGCCAGTTTCGAGGATGACTTTATTGACCCCGTGCAGGGTGGCACCGCGGAAACCGATTTTCTTGGCGTGGGCGGTGAGAGGTGCGGTGGCGGAGAAGGTCGAGATGCACAGGATAATGTCGTAGTTGGGATAGACATCGCGTTCCAGGGAAACGGAACGTCCGTCGGGTGAGACGGCTTCATCAGGCAGATCGAGGTTGCTGCCGCCGGTGATTTTGTAGGCGAAAAAATCGCCGCCCTGGAGTCCCAGTTCGGACATCACGCTCTCATGCAAGCCGCGATAAAAAACGTCATGCGCGTAGCGCTGGATGGAGTAATCGGGATTTTCCAAAAATTGCCATCCCACCACTTCCCTGGGGTCGTCAAGATCGATCAGGATGCAGATGCGCTCCCCTCGTTCGGGCTCGAAGACGGTCGAGAGCAGGCGCGAGAGGTTGAAGGCGGGGAAGGTTTGCACGGCGGGAGCGGACATGAAGGGTTTCTCCTGTTGAGGTTTGGGTGCGGCGGCACAGTTGTCCGGGTGCCTCAGCACGGAGAAGATGGCGCGAAACCTTGTTTTTGCAAATGGAGTGGGTGCTTAGGCGGCACGGACCAGGCTCGGGGCGGGGCGGATGACACCGTCCGGACAGGGAACCACGCGCTCAAGCACTTTGGCCGAGGAGAGGACGCCGGGCAGTCCCGCACCGGGATGAGTGCCCGCGCCGCACAGATAGAGCCCGGGAAGGTCCTCGGAAACATTGTGAGGCCGGAACCACGCACTCTGCGTTAGGACCGGCTCGAACTGAAAGGCCGAGCCGAGGTGCGAATGGTAACGGCTTTCAAAATCCTCCGGGGTGAAGACCAGGCGGCTGACGAGATGTTTGCGAAGGCCCGGGCATTGGGCCTCAAGCGATTCGAGAATGGCGTCGGCGTAGCGATCTTTGACTTTCGACCAGTCAATCGGTGCCTCAAGATGCGGCACCGGAGAGAGAACGTAGAAACACTCGCAGCCCGGAGGTGCCAGGGATGGATCGGTCCGCGTGGGCGCGTGAAGATAGAGCGAAAAGTCTTCGGCAAGGACTTTCCGGTTAAAGATGTCTGCGATCAGCTCCTTGTAGCGTTTGGTAAGGATGATCGAATGATGAGCCAGCTCGGGATAGGTCCGGTCGGTTCCGAAATAAATCAAAAACAAACTCATGCTGTAGCGCATGGAGTTAAGCCGCCGGTTGGTCCAGGTTTTGCGGTAACGTTCGGGGACGAGATCCTGATAGACCCGGGAAACATCGCCGTTGGATACGACCAATTTTGTCGGGAACCGTTCCCCGTTGCCGAGCCGCAAGCCCGCGACGGCGCCCCCTTCCACTTCGATCTCTGCGACCGGGCTGTTCAGCCGGAGCGTGCCACCCATCCCTTCGAACAACCGCACCAGGGCCCGGACCAGAGCGCCGGTGCCACCCATCGCGAAATGAACGCCCCATTTCCGTTCGAGGAACTGAATCATCGAATAGATGGAGGAACTGGCGAAGGGATTTCCGCCTACCAGGAGCGGATGGAAACTGAAGACCTGGCGGAGGAGAGGATGCTTGATGTAGCGGGCGACCAAGGTGTGAACCGACTCGTGAGAACGGAGCCGGATCAAGTCGGGGGCGACCCGGAGCATGTCTCCGATGCTGGAAAACGGTTGGTCGGCCAGATCGATGAAGGCCCGGTCAAAGATTTCTTTAGTCTTGGCCACCAGGGCAGGATAGCGGGCGGCGTCCTCCGGGCTGAACTTGCGAACCTGCTCAACCATGTCGGCCTCCGAACCGGTGTAGTCAAACGTTTGTCCGTCATAAAAAATAATCCGGTAAAAGGGATGGCACGGGACGATCCGGACATGGTCTTCGGTTCGTTGACCGGCCAACTCAAACAGCTCATCAATCAGGAAGGGTGCGGTAATGATGGTCGGACCGGCATCGTAGGTGAACCCCTTGTCGTAGAAGACAGAGGCCCGTCCGCCGGGCTGATCGAGTTTTTCGAAGATGGTGGTTTGGTATCCTTTGGCTTGGAGTCGAATGGCAGCGGCGAGCCCGCCGAAGCCGCTGCCGATAACGGCGGCGGAAGGTTGGGTTGGAAGCGTCATGAATCGGGGAGGATACCACAGGGAGGAGAGGTGCCAACCGGGAAGGTAAAGCGGGAACCTAAGGAGAATGAGACATGGTCGCATATTTTGCTTGAAAGCGAGACACTGTCTCATTACTTCTGCCGTTCATGTCCGT
>CALFVM010000011.1 GCA_937928665.1 uncultured Candidatus Methylacidiphilales bacterium | reverse complement strand
GTGCGCAGTTCTTTCCAGTCGTATTCTTGGAGGTAGTTGAGGTGGACGAGAAGGCAGCTCTCGTTGAGCACTCCATGATCCACCAGGTGGGTAAAGGCGGAGCCGTGTCCGCAATCGGACATGTCCCGGCCCAGTTCTTCTAAAAGGGTGTAGAGAGCTCCCGCGCCGTAAAGAAACATTTCCTGTTCTTCGATGGATTCTGCCAGGTGAGTCGTCCACGGCATGTGAAGTTCCTCACCGCAACGGCGGGCCAGCCGATAGAGTTCAATGGAAGCGGTGTAGGGCGCATGGGGGGAGATGCCCACGCCACCGGGCCAATCAGGGTGCGCTCCGAAAAAGGCGAGTGCTCCGGCCAACATTTCGTCGGAGGCCAGTCGGGTGCGCACGTCAATCAGTTCGAGAAACCACCAGGTGCGCAAGGGAGGCCGGGGCATTTGTAGAAAAAGTTCTGGGAACGCTTCGATGTTCAGCACGGTGGTGCAGCCCGAGTTTTTCAGGAGGGCGAATCCTTCGTTGATCCCGGCCAAAAAATCGGACGGGGTCAGGCCACGTTTGAGGGCGTTAATTGACCGGATCCAGTCGGGGAACGATTTGCCGCGAAAGATCGCGCCCTTGAATCCGGTGTAGTCGAGGTGGCAATGGGCGTTGATCAGGCCGGGGGCGAGAATGTCATCCGGCAAATCGATTGTTTCTTCCCCGGGCAGGGGCGTGAGGTCGGGCCCGGCTGCGGTGATGCGGTTCCCTTCAACGCGCACGGCACCCGGGGACCAGATGGTTCCTTCCATGGTGATCACGGTTTGGGCGCGGATAAGCATGGTGCTACTGAGCAGATTCAGGGCCGAATGCCAACGGGGTTTCTTGCGGTTGGGAAAAGAGAGCTCTGATGAGTACGTCAAGCTGGAGCGGTCCGGCTCTAGGGAGCAGGATTCGTCGGCGCAGGCGGGCCGGGGGGCTGGGGTGGCTCCGGTGGCTGGGGTGCTTCGGGCACCGGGTTGCCCGGGGGACGGACCGCGGCTCCCCCAGCGGCTGCTGCCTCGGCCATTTGTCGAAGGATCGGTCGCAGGCGCACGGGGACGTCCAGGATTCGTTCGGTCGTCACCAGCGCATAGGCGCGCTGGGGAAGATGAAACTCGAGACCTTCAGCCGGATGATCCGCCAGGAGGGTGTCATAGAGTGCGAGTGCATCGGCGTGGCGGCCGCGTTGTTCCCAGCTCCGGGCCAGTTTGATTCCGATCCGGATGCGGGTGAGCGGGTCGCGGGAGGTTTCAATGATTTGGCGATAAGTCTTCCAGGCCTCCAAGCGGTCTGGGGCGAAGATGGTCATGATATCGGCGTAGCCTTCCTGAAGCAGGAGAGAAGGGGCTTGATCCAGCAGCTCGCGCAGGGCGCGGTTGGTTTCGCCAATCTTGCCCGAGGCGTAGGTGAGGCGAGTGTTGCGCAGGCGTAGCCAGGGAAGGTCCGGGTGGGCGGTGGCGCGGGCGTGTTCGAGGTTGAGGTAAAAGTTCCTCGGGAAGGGGCGGTAGAGGGGATCGCCCACGTTGGTAATCATCCAGGAAAGGGCGATTTGGGACTGGTAGGCGGCCTCGGCAAACGTGAGTCCGTTAAGGAGTGCTGCGAAGAAGGTGGGCACTTCCGGAGTGAATCGCAAATAGGGTTCGTAGACCGCGCCCATCGTCGCGGCAACCCCCCGCCCAACGAACGGTCCGGCCCAGTTCCGGTGATCGGTCCGAAGGGAGTTCGCGGAAAAGGAATGGATGTGATAGGCCACCGCACCCGGCCTGAAGGTGAAGCCGGGGCGATTAAAAGGGCCTTCTATGTGTTCGGCGTACCACCCGGCATAGAGCGCGACATCGGCCCACGGTTCGAAAGCAGGAATGACAGACGGCCCTTCATCAACCACAGTTTCAAACCCGCTGGCACGGAAGAGTTCCGCGGTGCGCCGGAGCCATTCGTCGCCGAGGATGTAGGGATCGCTTTTGTCGGCGATTCCCCGGGTGTCAACATAGGCGCGGCCGGTGAGTTCGAGTTTTTCGGTGGCGATCGCATCGTCGATCATCCGGCGGACCTGCCCCGGCTCGGCTCCGTCCAGTCGACAGACCAGAATGAGGTAATCGGCGAACTGTGGGGAGAAGGGTCGGACACCGCCGGGGGTGCCGGGCAGATTGGGGCTGCTGTCGTTGGAGTAGTAGAGGTTGCTGATGAAACCGGCCAGGGGAAGGTTCTCGAACGTGATGAGGGCCAGTTCGGAATCAACGGCGGCGGCGTTGGTCCGCAAGGCGGCTTGGAGGTTGTCAGGGGTTGGCTGAGTCGGGTCTTCGGCAATTTTCAAGGGTATTCCCCGGATGAGTGCCATGGCCCAAATCTGATTATCCTTCGCCATTAAAACCGGCAACTCCCCGATCATGCGGGGAACCCGTTTGAGCCACCCCCTGCTTTCCAGGTAGTCGCTAATCGGTTTGCGGATGGTCTGCTCGTAATCTTCGCGTGAAACAATTTCTTCCACGGGGCAGGCGATGGCCAGGACGCGCTCGGCGGGGATGTTCCGCCGCTCCGCATAATAGCGGGCGAGGGGCTCAGCGTCCGGATCGTTCCGGTTGTAGACGACCAGCAGCCGTTCCTGCAGGGGCGACGGCTCGGGACCGGCAGCAAAGAGGGAGGCGGCCCCGAGGATCAGGACCAACCCAAGCCACATCGAACCGAGTCTCATACCGTGAGGCACAATCCATCGTAGGCCAGCCGCACCCTAGGGGGAAGGGTCGGCTCGCGCCGGGCGTGCAGGAAATCATGGGCAATGTGGGTCAGGTAGGTTTGTTCCGCGCCGAGGTCGGCAGCGACCTCCACCGCCTGGGAGACAGAGAGGTGGGAGGGGTGGGGCCGTTCCCGCAGACCATCGATCACCAGGACCGGGACCTTGCGGAGAACCTCGCGGGCCGGGGGCGGGACGTCCGAGCAATCCGGGAGGTAGGCCAGCTTGGGGCAGCCTGCTTCATGAATGAGGAAGCCGTTGGTCGTGAATCTGCCGTGGGGGACGGGCACCGGTTGGAAGGTCAGGGGCCCCACGGTGACCGGTCCGGCGATGATATGCGGGATGGCGTGAAGATATCCCGGATACTTGCAGCTGGGATCAAACGCATAGTCAAAGGCTTGACGCAGCCGGGCGAGCGTGTGCGCATCCCCGTAAACTGGCAGATTCCCCTCGGCGTCGGTGAACCGGCGCAAATCGTCAAACCCCATGACGTGGTCGGTGTGGGCGTGAGTGAAGAGAACGGCATCTATCTTCCGCAAGCCGGCCCTGAGCGCCTGGGCGCGGAGATCAGGCGGCGCATCGATCAGGACGGTTGCTCCCTGGGTTCGGGCCACCGCGGCACAGCGCAAACGTTGATCACGCGGGTCGTTTGAACGGCAAACCTCGCAGTCGCACCCGATCATGGGAACGCCTGTGCTGGTGCCAGTGCCGAGAAATAGGAACTCCATGGATTTCCGGGGCGGAGCCTGCAAACCAATCCGCCCTGCGTCGGCAACCGCAGCTGCCGAATGCTCCGAAAATCCCAGAGCCCGACACCGGTGTCGAGGAAGATGAAGTCAGCGAGCCCTACCGTCGGCCAGGCCATTTCTAGCCCGCCAGGGCGCGGTTTTTCCGGATCAGCGTAAGCCGCTGCTCCACACAGGCCCGGCTTCGGAGTGGGTCAGATGGGGTGTTGAAGGCATAGTCCAGCAGGCGCTCAATCGAGGAGGTGGCAACGTGAAGCCGCGTGTCAGAAGAGGCGTAATAAATGAACACACGCCCGTCGTCATCGGCAATCCAGCCGTTAGAGAAGGTGACATTGGACACGTCACCCACCCGCTCAATCCCTTCCGGGGCAATGAAATAGCCGCCTGGCGAAGCAATGACCTTGGTCGGGTCTGCCAGGTCGGTCACGAAGACATAGAGCACGTAACGCAAACCGGCCGCGCAGCCACGGACGCCATGGGCCAGGTGGAGCCAGCCCTTGTCGGTCTTGATCGGCGCAGGCCCCTGTCCGTTCTTGGTTTCTTTGATGGTGTGATAGGCCCGGGCATCGATGATCACTTCCTCGCCCGTCACGGCCCCTTCCATCGTGTCACAGAGTGCCCAGCCGATGCCGCCGCCTTTGCCCGTGTCAATAAAGCCGTCCTGGGGCCGGGTGTAGAGCGCGTATTTGCCGCCGACAAACTCAGGGTGCAGAACCACGTTGCGTTGCTGGGCCGAGCGGGTCTTCAAATCGGGCAGCCGTTCCCAGCTCTTCAGATCTCGGGTCCGGGCGATTCCACACTGGGCCACCGCACTGGACAGATCTCCCGGAGGCGCGGCCGGGTCTTTGCGTTCCGTGCAAAAGAGGCCGTAGATCCAGCCGTCTTCGTGAGCCACCAGGCGCATGTCATAAACGTTGGTGTCCGGGTCGGCGGTTTCGTCCATCAGAATTGGTTCGTCCCAGAACTCAAACCGGTCGATCCCGTTAGGGCTCTCCGCGATGGCAAAAAACGATTTCCGGTCCCAGCCCTCGACCCTGGCTACCACCAAATACTTGCCCTGCCATTTCATGGCACCTGCGTTCATCACCGCGTTGATGCCAAGCCGTTCCAAAAGAAACGGGTTGGTGGCCGGGTCCAGATCGTAACGCCATTCCAGTGGCACGTGTCCGGCGGTTAAGACCGGGTGGAGGTAACGTTCATAGACCCCATTGGTCCAGGAGGTGTCGATGGCGTTGGATCGTTCAATCAGGGTGCGATGCTGGTGACGGAGAAGGGAGAGGCGGTCTTGGAAGGATGGGTTCATGATGAATCGGCTCGGCTGGAAGTTTCGAGCATTCTCCCCCCGTCAACTTTTGGCAAGGTTGGAAACGGAGGGCTGCATCCCCTGATCCATTTAAGCACCGACCAGTAAGCGCCGGGCGGTTTCGTATCGTTCCTGCGTCCCCTCAATGATCTCCGGGGGAAGGCGTGGGCCGGGCGGTTGGCGGTTCCAATCGCGCAGAGAAAGGAGATAGTCCCGGACAAACTGTTTGTCGTAGCTCGGCTGCGGGCCGCCGGGCGCGTAGCCGTCACTTGGCCAGAATCGGCTGCTGTCGGGCGTCAGCAGTTCATCGATCAAGGCAAGTCGGCCGTCAATCCGTCCGAATTCGAACTTGGTATCGGCAATGAGGATACCGCGGTTAGCCGCGTAGGCCGCGCCTTCGGTGTAAATGCGGAGGGAGAGTGCGCGGAGCTGCTCAAAGAGATCGTGGCCAACGTGCGCCCGGGCTGCCTCCTCGGTCAGCGGCTCATCATGCCCGGTGGATGCTTTGGTCGTTGGCGTGAAGATAGGTTCCGGGAGTTGGTCACTTTCCCGAAGCCCGCCGGGCAAGGCAATCCCCTGCACCGCCCCGGTCCTCTGATAATCCGCCCAGGCCGATCCGGCCAGGTAACCCCGGACCACGCACTCCAGCGGCACAGGAGCGGCCCGCCGACACCAGGTGGTCCGCTCCGCCCACTCAGGCCGGTCCAGTCCCGGCGGCAGGCCGAACGCAATCACATGATGGGGAAGATCAACCGGAAGGCGTTCAAACCAGAATTGGGAAATGCGGGTCAGGGCAACTCCTTTGCCGGGGATAAGGTCGGGGAGAATGACATCAAAGGCCGAAATCCGGTCGGTGGCGACGAGGAGAAGATCATCACCCCATGTGTACACATCGCGGACTTTGCCCCGGTGGAGAAGAGTCGGATTCATGAAAGCCGGGAGATGGTTGCGGAATGATGACAGTCCTGCAACAGACGATTGCGAGCGTCGGCAAAACCGCTATGGTCCGGCGATCAATATGATGGCAGGAACGACCGGCCCGCTGGCGGGGCGACTAGAAGCGCGGGCCAAGTTTTTTTTCGATGGGGAAGAAAAGTTTTGGGTCCAGGGCGTCACCTACGGGCCCCTGTGCCCGCAGGGAGAGCCGCCGGGATACCTCGGCACTCCCGAGTCCGCCGCACGTGACTTCGATCTGATTCGCCGGGCCGGCTTTAATCTCCTGCGAATCTATCACCCGCCGCCTCGTTGGTTCATGGACCTGGCGCGGGAAAAAGGCCTGCGGGTCATCGTGACCGTGCCGTGGCAGAACCGGGTTTTGTTTCTGAACGATCGCAAGGCAAAACGAACCATCCGGCGTTCGGTGCGCGACGCCGCCAAAGCTCACCCCGGCCACCCGGCTTTGATGGGATTCTACGTCGATAATGAGATCCCGGCTGATCTGGTCCGATGGTACGGAGCCCGCCGGATGGAGGCCTTCCTCGATTCACTCGCCCAAATTGTCAAAAGTGAAGACGACGGTGCGCTGGTTGCCTACGCCAACTTTCCGCCCACCGAATACCTCCTCCCCAAGTTTGTTGATTTTTATTCTTACAACGTTTACCTGCA
>CALFVM010000010.1 GCA_937928665.1 uncultured Candidatus Methylacidiphilales bacterium | reverse complement strand
CGACCTTGGCGGAGCGGTTTGCCCGGGAGGTTGCCGCGGCCGGAGCCCGTGTTCACCTGAGCACGACCGATCCTGCAGCCCATCTGGATTTGGAGCGGGGGGCCGGCCTCTTGGAGGTCAGCCGGATTGATCCTGCGGCGGAGGCCGGAGCCTACAGTGCCGAGGTTTTGCGCAAGGCGGCCGGCCAACTCGACGCTCAGGGTTTGGCGATGTTGGAGGAGGAACTCCGCTCCCCGTGCACGGAGGAGATTGCGGTGTTCCGGGCGTTTGCGGACCGGGTGGCGGAAGGTGAGGGCAAGGTGGTCGTGCTGGACACCGCACCGACCGGGCACACGGTTCTTTTGTTGGATGCCTCGCTGGCCTATGCACGGGAGATGGAGCGGCAGACGGGTGCGGAACTTCCCGAATCGGCTGTCCGGCTCCTGCCGAGGTTGCGGGATGGAGCGTTCACGGCTGTTTTTCTGGTCACTCTGGCCGAAGCAACGCCGGTGCATGAGGCGGGGGCACTGGCTGAGGATTTGCGGCGGGCGGGCATTGAGCCCCGGGGATGGATTTTGAACCAGACTCTGATCGGGTCAGGAACCCAGGATCCCGGTTTGCAGCTAAAGACGCGATTGGAGCAAGAGTTTTTCCTGGAGGTCGCACGATTGTCACACGGGGAGTGGACGTTTGTCCCATGGTTTGCGGGTGTGGACGACCCGGCGAACCATTAACAAATAATCGGAACCCACCCTGCCCGAACGCGCCCGGTCGGGAAACGGACTCTTGCCCCCCTTTATGAGCGCACCGACTGATGGAAAGAAATTCAACATGCTCTTTCTTTGCACCGGCAATTCCGCCCGGAGTATTTTCGGGGAGTATTTGCTCAGGCGAATCGCTCCAACTCGTTTCAATGCCTACAGTGCGGGGGCGAATCCCAAGGGGCACATTCATCCGATGACGCTTCGGGTGTTGAAGGAGTTTTACAAGATTGATGCGTCGGACGCGCGGAGCAAGTCGTGGGACGAGTTTTTGGGGGGCGAACCGGTCTTCGATTTTGTGATCACGGTGTGCGATCATGCGAAAGAGAGCTGTCCGGTCTGGCCGGGTCAGCCGATTGTGGCGCATTGGCGGTCGCCGGATCCGGCGGCGGTGGAAGGAACCGATCTGGAAGTTTTTACCGCTTTCAACACGGTGGCCGGGCAAATCCAGCGTCGGCTTGACCTGTTCACCAGTTTGCCGATTGAAAAACTTGACCGGATGCGGTTGGCGGAAGTAACTAGAGAAATCGGGCAGAAAGAAACCAACCTGCCCGGCTTCTGATGACCGATCCCGCCCGACCTCTTGTTCTCATTCTCTGCACGGGAAACTCGTGCCGCAGTCACATGGCGGAAGGGATTCTCCGTCACGCGGTTGACGGGCGCGTGGAGGTGGCCAGCGCGGGGAGCCGACCGGCCGGATATGTTCATCCGAAAGCCGTGGCGGTGATGGCGGAAATCGGGATCGATTTGTCGGAGCATCACTCCAAGCACATGGACCAGTTTCTTGATAAACCGGTTCATACGGTGATCACGGTTTGCGGGAATGCCGACCAGGCGTGTCCGATGTTTCCGGGGCAGGTGCGCCGGTATCATTGGGGCTTTGACGACCCGGCACAGGCGACGGGGACGGAGGAGGAGATTTTAGCGGAGTTCCGGCGGGTTCGGGATGAAATCGTGAAGGTCTTCACGGCGTATGCGGCGGGGATTTGTTTGCATAGCTAAGTGAAGGCGGGCTGGGGCCTGGCTTGACAGCGTCTGGTGGAATCTTGAACCTACAGGGTCATGAAACGTCCCTCCTCCCGACAGTTGGCCCGACCTGACGGGAAGCTGTTCACCCGCCCGCCCTTTGCACGGTTCAAGCACATCCTCGACACCCTGCAAAGGGGGGTGAAGCCGACGCGTCGGCGGTTGGCGCAGGAATGCGATGTCACAGTCAAGACGATCCAGCGGGACCTTGACTTCATGAGGGACCGGATGCGGATGCCGATCGAGTTCGACCCGGAACACGGCGGTTACCGGCTGACCAAGCCGTTGGACGGGACCGCCCAATTGGACCTAACGCCGGGAGAAATGATCGCGATTTTTGTGACCGAACGGGCACTGGCGGCTTATCGGGGAAGCGCGGTGGAGGCACCGTTGCGACTGGCGTTTGAGAAGCTGGCTCTGGCTCTGGACGGGAATGTGTCGATCCCGCTGTCCGAGCTGGGGACGAACGTGTCGGTCCGCCAATTTCAGGCCGCTCCGGTGGACCTCAAGGTTTTCCAGACCCTCGCGACCGCCGTGCAAAGGCAGGAGTCGGTGGAGATTGACCACGTGAAACTCGGCGAAAAAAAGGCCAAGACGCGGAAGGTCGAACCCTACCATTTGGCCTGTGTTCAGGCTGCCTGGTATGTGATTGGACACGACCTGCGGTCGGACGAAATCCGGACCTTTCACCTGGGACGGATTAAACGGGTCAGCCTGCTTGGGGTAAACTTCCAGCGACCGCGCTTGTTTCACCTGGACAAGTATTTGTCGGGGGCACTGGGGATTTTTCGGGGGAAAGGGGAGCACGCGATTGTGCTGCGGTTTGATGCGTGGGCGGCGCAATTGGTGCGGGAACGGGTGGTTCACCCGACCCAACGGCTGCAGGAATTGACCGATGGCGGGGTGGAACTGCGGATGACCTTGAACAGCCTGGAGGAGATTGAGCCGTGGGTGCTTTCGTGGGGCGGGCATGTGCGGGTGGTTGGGCCAAAGGAATTAATCCGGCGGATTCGGGCCAGTGGGGTGGCTTTGGCGGCGAATCATGGGGAAGGGTGAATTGTAAAATCTGCACCCGTAGCCCGTTTATCACTCGCCCGCCACAAAGTTGTCACATAAGCTCTCGAACGTCCTGAGCGAGCAGGCAAATCCGCACGTGGTCGTGCGGGTTGGTGATGAATATCGAGCCTGGTCGCTATTTCCTTAAAGGAGGAAAGTTTAGATGAATAAATTCGTTTATCTGATGGGGGCTGCCGCCTGCGTTTTGGGCTGGACCTCCATGGGGCAGGCTCAAACGGCCAGCCCGCTTATCGACGCTCTGGTGAAAAAGGGCGTCATCACGGAATTGGAAGGCAGTCAGATCAAGAAGGACATCAACGATGACTGGATCACCCAAGGTGGTTCCAAAATCGATATGTCCAGCCACGTGAAGAAGCTTCGTCTCTACGGGGATGCTCGGTTCCGGTATCAAAATGATACGTTTTTGGCTTTGAACGGCACGACTCCCACGAGTCGTGATCGGTATCGCTATCGTCTGCGGATTGGAGCCGATTACACCCTGAGCGAAGGCTTTAAGGCGGGTGTTCGGTTGGCGACCAACGGGGTAGCCAACTCGACGAACAACACCTTCCTCAACAGCTACGCCAAAGATGGCTTGGTCATTGACCAAGTCTTCCTCGACTGGACCCCGTCCTTCTCCTGGATTCCGCAGAACTTCAATGTTAACCTTGTTGGCGGTAAAGCTGGTCCGCAGTTCATGCTCGATGGGATTAACTTGGACACGGATATCAACTTCACCGGCACGAGCCAGAAGATCACTTACACGGGTTTCTCTGACTTTGAGATCGGTTTGGTCACGGCGCAATACATCGCGAACGCGACCCAAAGCGGCGTGTTCAACACCGGAATCGACGGCACGTGGCAAATGGTGGTTCAGCCCTCGATGAAATACACCTGGGCGAAAGACCATTCCTTGACCATTGCGCCGATGTTGCTCCACAACATCAATTCGGCTGATGCTGGAGCGGCGACCCTGAATGCGGGTAGCGGTAACGTTAGCCCCGCTGAAATCTCCGTCTTCTACCTGCCGGTGGAAGTGCGCTGGAAAGCCTGGGACCAGTCGTTCAAGTTCTACTACACCTACAGCCACAACTTCAACGCGAGCGTCCGCGACCGCACCCTCCGTGCCGCCGGGAACCAGAGCGTCATGGACGACGCCTCTGACTCGCACTTGATCGGCTTGGCCGTCGGTAGCACCCGCACAAAAGGCGGCTGGGAAGTCGACGGGTTCTTCTCCTACCGCGAGTTGCACTCGGTTGATCCGCTCTGGGTCGATTCCGACTGGAACGCTGCCGGGATGAAC
>CALFVM010000009.1 GCA_937928665.1 uncultured Candidatus Methylacidiphilales bacterium | reverse complement strand
GATGCCCAGTTCGTCGCAGAGGTCGTAGAAGATGTCGTGGGAGAAGTAGCCGCCGCCCCAGACGCGGAGGAGATTCATGTGGGCCTGGCGTGCGGCGAGGAGGTCCCGTTGGTAGCGGGGTTTGAGGTTGCGACTGGAGGGGTGAGCGTCGAGGGGAATCCAGTTGGCACCTTTGGTGAAGAAGGGGCGACCGTTGATTTGGAAGAAGAAGGAGCGGCCCCAGGTGTCGGGCTGGCGGACAAGTTCAAGGTGCCGGAGACCGATCCGGCGGGTGAGGGAGTCGAGGGTTTGGCCGTCGGGGGAGGCGAGGCTGAGGTCAAGGGTGTAGAGGGGTTGGTCCCCCATGCCGTTGGGCCACCAGAGGGCGGGTTGATCGAGCGTGACCGTCCATTCCCAGCCGCCGAAGAAGGGTTGCTGGGTTTCGGCGATGGTGCGGCCGTGGAGGGAGAGGCGGGCGGAGGCGATGAGGTCGTCCGGGCGGTCCGGGCGAAGGTGGACGGAGAGGGTGACGCTGCCGTCGGGGTGGTGGCTTTGCTGGTGGTGCCAATCCTCGATGCGGGCACCGGAACGGGCCTCGAGGCGGATGGGGAGCCAAGGACCGGCGGAGGGGCATTGGGGGCCCCAGTCCCAGCCGAATTGGCAGGCTTGTTTGCGGATGTAGCCGCGGCCGGTTGGGCCCCAGCGTTGGGTGTGGGGGAGTTCGTTCCAGGCGGGCAACATGCGCTCGGCGGCGCGGGCTTCCATGAGGGCGGAGGCGGGTTCGAAGCGGAGTTCGATTGGGTTGTCGCCGGGCCGGAGGAAGGGTTTGGCATTGAAACGCCAGAGGCGGAACATGTTGTCGGCGCGTCCGATGGGTCGGCCGTTGATCAACACGGTGCAGAGGGTGTCGAGACCTTCGCAGATGAGGTGGATGGTCTGGTGGGTGAGGAGGGTGTGGTCAGCGGAGAGGGTGCGGGTGTAGGACCACGTTTTGGAGCCGACCCACATTTGGTCGGTCTCATGATAGCCAAGATGGGCGTCGGGAAGTTTACCGGCGGCGAGGAGGGCGTCGTGAACGGAGCCGGGGACCGGGGCGGGGATCGGTTCGATGCTGGCGTCTGGCGAGGAAAGGGTCCAGAGGCCGTCGAGGGGAAGGATGGTTGGGGACATGCAGAGCGGATCGTCCAATAGAGACGGCGCGAGAACATCAGGCAGTCAGGGCTTCGGCGGCGGTGACGGTGTTGGCCATGAGCATGGCAATGGTCATGGGTCCGACGCCGCCGGGGTTGGGGGTGACGTGGGCGGCGACGTGGGTGATTTCGTCAAAGGCGATGTCGCCGACGAGCCGGTAGCCTCTGGGGGAAGCGGGGTCGTCGATCCGGTTAACGCCGACGTCGATGACAGTGGCACCGGGTTTGATGTGGTGGGCGCGGACCAGTTCGGCGCGGCCCATGGCGGCAACGACGATGTCGGCCTGCCGGGTGAGGGCGGAAAAGTCGCGGGAGGCGGAGTGGAGGAGACAGACGGTGGCATTGGCGGAGGGTGCTTTTTGACAAAGGATGGCGGCGAGGGGTTTGCCGACGATGTTGCCACGGCCGAGGATGGCGACGAGGGCGCCGGCGGTGGGGATGCGGGAGCGGATGAGGAGTTCTTGGACACCGGCCGGGGTGCAGGGGCGGAAGCCGGAGGGGTCGCCGAGAAGGAGTTTGCCGACGTTGAGGGGATGGAACCCATCGACGTCTTTGCGGGGGTCAACGCGGAAGAAGACGGCGGTTTCGGAGATATGGGAGGGGAGGGGTGCCTGGACGAGGATGCCGTGGGTGTTGGGATCGGCATTGAGGGAATCGATGAGGGCGAGGAGTTCGGGCTGGGTTGTGGTTTCGGGAAGGACGTGGGTGCGGGAGAGAATGCCGAGTGCGGCGGCCTGTTTGTCCTTCATGCCGACGTAGGCGCGGGAGGCGGGATCTTCGCCGACGCGGACGAAGACGATGGCGGGTTGGATGCCGCGAGTGAGAAGGGTTTGAACGCGTTGGCGGGTTTCGTGGTGGACTTGGTCGGCGATGGCTTTGCCGTCGATAAGTTGGGCAGACACGATCGAGGACTGTAAGGGGTGGGGTTCAGGGTCGCCAAGAGTTTTCCGGGGGGAAGGGAGTTGACGGGTGTGGAGAGCGATGGATAAGTTTCGAAGGTCACGGCTTCCAACTTCCTGATCGATGAACAAGGCTCTCCCCGCTACCCGCGATCTGTGCCAGGTTTGCCTGGCGTGGGTGTCTGATTGGGCGGAGCTGGTGAAGCTGCGTTTGACGGCGATGGTGCTGGCGACGGCGTTTCTCGGGTTTTATCTAGGATCAGCCGGGAGTGTGGACGGCTGGTTGTTGTTGCACACGATGGTGGGGACTGCACTGGTGGCGGGGGGGGCAGCGGCATTGAATCAATTGTTGGAGCGGGATGCAGACGGGCGGATGAAGCGGACGGCTGACCGCCCGTTGCCGGCAGGACGGATGGGACCGGATGAGGTGTTGGTCTTGGGATTCGGGATGGGAGTGGGCGGACTGATTTGGCTGGCGGCCGGAGTGAA
>CALFVM010000008.1 GCA_937928665.1 uncultured Candidatus Methylacidiphilales bacterium | reverse complement strand
CGTGGGTATCGGTCTTCGGTGTCCATTTATCAGATCGTCAAACGGGTTGAGCAACGAGCCGAACAAGATACCGCGTTGAAAGTCAAGTTGCACGCATGGAGACTATTCCGTGCTATACACCGACCCCATCGCTGAGACCCCACTGCGTAATTTGTTGTGTGTTATAGACTGACCCCATAGCGTAGACCCCATAGCGTATTTGCCCACTCCCACCATGGCCCGGCGTTCACAGACCGCTGCTGCAGGAAATTTCGGCTTACGCGGAGGTTCGCCCTCCCGGGGGAATCGATCCTCCACCTGTGGCCCGCATGGTTGAGATCATGGCGAACGGGATGTTTGCGGCGAACACCGAATCGAAGCGTGCCCGATGCTTGGCTCGAAGGAGTTCCACGGATGCTGTGGAGGCATCGGGAGGTGGCGGGCAACGGGGCCCGCCGGGTTAGTCCGAAGATCTGCGGGCAGGCGAAAGCCGGTTAAGCAGACCCTCCGCCTCAGCTGTGCGACGGAACCGGAGTTCCGGGGATTGCGTTCGGGATGCGATCCATGAGAGTGCCTGAAAGACTGCGTAAAAATTCTCGGCGGGCGCGATTGAGCCGGGCACAGGGCGTCCGGGGAGAGTGGTGCGGCGGCTGGGCGGGACGTTTGGGTCACCCTTGGGGGCGGGCCGGGAATCAAGGCCCTGCTGGAGAATGGACCAAAGACGGACGGCGGCGGTGCGGCCCCAGCTTTCCGCAACAGGGCCGTCAACCCAAGGTTGGAGGCGGCCTTGGTCAACCGGCTGCGCACTCAAACGGTCCATTGTTTTCCAGCGGCTTTTGGCAGCACTCAGCTCTCCGTCCAACTGCCGGGAGACTTCATCGAGGTCGAGCCGCTGATTGTGCGGCGAGCGGTAACGGACGGTCGCCTGCCCGACCCTCAACCCGTTGGAACAAATCAAGCGGAGCCAGCCGAGGGCAAGTTCCAAAGAGCGTTCGCCCGCGATGGAATTCCACAGGAAAGCGGTCAATTGGACGGGATACCCGTCCGGACTGAAAGACCACCCGGGATCAGCGATTACCAGTTGCGCAACCATTCGCTCCCCGCGACGACTGGTTTCGGCGAGGACCTCTGCCCCGGTCAAATCAACACCCGCCTTGGCCAGACGAGTCGCCACGGTTTCCATCAGTTCGCCATGAGAGACGGGGCGGTAGCGGGCGGAGACGAGACCGACGGGAGCCGGTTTTCCGCCAGGTGCCGCGCTCAAGACAATCCGGGCATCGGGGTTATCGACGACGGTGCCATCGGGTCCGGCCGCTCGGGCCGGGACCCAGGCACTGGGCGGTGCCCAGCGGGCAAAGTCCGGCAAGGGGCCTTGGAACTGGTGCCAGGCCGGGCCGCAGCTTTGCCCGTTTTGCGAGAAGTCTGTCCTAGATTCGTCGAAAGGGAAAACGTTGGTGAGGATCATGAACAAGAGGTTAGCACGCTGGAAGGGACATTTGTGGGGCCTGGCTGCCATTTTCTGATCGAGCCGGGTGGTCCCTGATTGTCCCTCCGGATCAGGGCCCGAATCTGTCGAACCGGGATTGGTAGCAGATGATCGGCACATTGCTTTTGGGGAAACACCCATTTCACTTGAGCCGAGCCATCATCCACCTAGGGTTCGGGGGAGGAACCGATGGCGGCGCACGATGATCCCATGACTTCCACACTTGATTCTCTGCCGGATATTCTGCTGCTGGGTCCGGGTCCCTCCGCAACCCATCCTGATGTTTATCGGGCGTTGGCCCGGCCGACGCTGGGACATTTGGACCCTGTGTTTATTGGGTTGATGGACGAAGTGCGGGAATTGATTCAGTCCCTTGCCCACACGCAAAACCGGCTGACGCTCCCGATCAGTGGGACCGGCTCAGCCGGGATGGAGGCGTCGTTTGTGAATTTCATCGAGCCGGGCGACCGGGTATTGGTTTTGCAGAATGGCGTCTTCGGTACCCGGATGAAAGATGTCGCCGGGCGCTTGGGAGCAGTGGTGGATTCGGTCGATGCAGAGTGGGGAACGCCGATTGATCCGGAAGCGGTCCGGGCCAAGCTGGCAACTGATTCCTATGATTTGGTGGGAGTTGTCCATGCGGAGACCTCGACCGGGGTATGGAACCCGGTGGAAGCGATTGGGAATCTGGTGCGGCCCACTGGGGCCCTTTTTCTGGTCGACAGCGTGACCGGCTTGGGAGGGATTCCGGTCGAGTTGGATCGGTGGGGTGCGGACATCTTCTACAGCGGGACCCAAAAGTGCCTGGGCTGCCCGCCGGGCCTGGCTCCTTTCAGTGCTTCGGACCGAGCGGTGGCGAAGTTACAACGCCGCAAGAGCAAAGTACCGAACTGGTACCTCGACCTTTCCATGATCGTGAATTACTGGGACGGGGCGAAACGTGCCTATCACCACACCGCGCCGATCAACATGATCTACGGTCTCTACGCCGCTCTGCAGATCATCCTCAGGGAAGGAGAAGCCTCGGTTTTCGCCCGGCACCGGGCGGCCCACGAACAGCTGGTGAGAGGGCTGGACCGGCTGGGCTTGGAATTGCTCGTCGCGCCGGAGTGCCGTTTACCCATGCTCAATGCGGTGAAGGTTCCGGAAGGAGTTGATGAAGCCGGGGTGCGGGTGGTGCTGCTGAGAGAGCACGGGATTGAGATTGGAGCGGGTTTGGGTCCGTTGGCGGGGAAGATTTGGCGGATCGGCTTGATGGGCCACAATGCGCGGCCGGAAGTGGTTGAGCGTTGCCTGGCCGCCTTGGGCCAGTGCCTGGGCAAAGCCTGAACGGGTCGCAGCGGCTTTACCCGGGCGGGACGGTGCGCCAGATGGTTCGATAGGTCGTGCGCCCTTCCGCCTCCCAAACTTTCTGAAAATCGGTAGGGGGATCGTCTGAGGCATCCCACGGACCTTCTTCCGCCCAACCCGGTGCGGCCGCCCAGGTGGCGCGGGCGGCTGCAAAGTAGTCAGCATGATCGGTGGTGAACCGGACCGTGCCCCCAGGCACCAGGGCGCGATGGCAGGCCTCCAGGAAGTCCAACTGGATGAGCCGATTTTTGTGGTGTTTCCGCTTCGGCCAAGGATCCGGGAACATGATGTGGATGCGGGTGACCGAGTTCGGAGGACACATGCGGGCGACGACGTAGCCGGATTCAAGGCGCAACGTTCGCAGATTCGCCAGGCCGAGGGCACGGGCCCGTTTGGCAATTTTCCGGGCCCGGCCGAGGAGACGTTCGACAGCCAGGAAATTAGCCTCAGGATGGCGGACTGCCCAGGCCAGGATAAACCCGCCGTCGCCGGCACCCAACTCGAGTTCGACCGGCTGGTGATTGCCAAAAATGGCGGGCCAGTCGAGAGACTGGAGAAAACATTCCGGGGGAATCCAGGAATCGGGCGGCACGGGAGGCAATGAAGACACAGGCCTGTTTTAAGGGCTTTACAAGCGGGGAAAAGCTCCGTTTACTTTCGGGTTCAGGCTATCGGCTGGATAGCTCAGTTGGTAGAGCAACGGACTGAAAATCCGTGTGTCGCCGGTTCGATCCCGGCTCCAGCCACCAGTTACAACGCACCTTTCATTCGTGGGCAAGGTCACGGGCTTACCACAAACCGCTTGCCCTATGGGTTATTTCCGGCATCCTCTCCCGCTCATTCATTATTTTCCATGAAACAGGAACTGGTCCAAAGCGCGCTCAAACAAATCGAGAACCCGCAAATTCTCATCAATATGGTCTCCCTGCGGGTCCGCCAGCTCGGACAGGGCTTCCGTCCCCTGATCCCCGTGGCACCCCGGATGACCTTCATGGACGTGGCTCTCAAGGAAATCGCCGAAGGCAAACTCTCCTACGAGGAACTCGAGCCGGAAGAGCCGGAGCCAAAGGTCTGACCTTCCCCTGCCCCGTGTCGGGCCGCCGCCCATGAGTGGCACTACCGAACTTCTCAACCGTAAAGCCCGGCGGGATTATCACATTGAGGACACGGTCGAAGCCGGGATTGAACTGACCGGGACCGAAGTCAAATCGCTCCGGGCCGGCCAGGCCAATTTGAACGACGCCTTTGCCCGGGTCGATCGAGGCCAGCTCTGGTTGCACAACTTCGACATCTCCCCCTACGACAAGGGCAACCGGGAGAACCACGAACCGAAGCGGCTGCGGAGGCTGCTGGTCCATAAGCTGGAGATTCGACGTCTTCATGAGGCGGCCTCCCGGGCCGGTCGGTCGCTGGTTGCGCTCAAAGGCTACTTCACCAAGCGGCAAAAATTCAAAATCCTCATCGGCATTGGAACCGGCAAGAACCAGCGTGATAAGCGGGAGGACATCAAGAAGCGGGACACCGACCGGGCCATCCGCCGGGAGTTGACCCGATGATTGGCGGCTTGCGCTTTTCCCCGGGTCCGTTCAACTAGAAAGGCTGCGAGAGCGGATCCCCATCATGCGTTTCATTCAGACCCTGCCTCTTTGGATCGTTCTGATCCTCATCGGTGCCACCGATCTCCGCGCCCAGGCGGCGGCGACTTCCGTCGGGTATCAACAGATGGAGCGGGCCCTGGCCGTGCTCGAAGCCGTTGAGCGTGCGGGAGGTTGGCCCCGGGTTCCGGTGGGCGACCCGCTGTCTCCGGGGGCGACCGATGCGCGGATTCCGGCGATTCGCAGCTATCTCCTGGCCACGGGTGACCTGACCGACCGGTCGGCTGCAGGCAGTCCTTTCTACGACCCGGTCATGGCTGAAGCGGTGCGGCAATTCCAGTATCGGCACGGACTCGATACCGACGGAGTCCTCGGTCCCATCACCCTTTCTCAGATGAATGCCCCCGTGCAGGCCCGCATCCAGCAGGTCCGGGCCAACCTCCCCCGCTGGCGTTCCTTCCCGGCCCAACTGGCCAGACGGGCCATTGTCGTCAACTCAGCCGAATTCCGGCTGCGGACCTTTGAAAACGGGCAGCACCTTGATACCATGAAAGTCATTGTCGGACGTGAATACGATGACCGGAACACCCCGATGTTCTCCGGGACGATGGATCATGTGGTGCTTAATCCGTTCTGGAACTGTCCGCCCAGGCTGGCCGCGGAAAAAGTGTCATTACAACGGGAAAATCCAGGCTTTTTTCAAGAGTTTGGGTTTGAGATTGCGCCTAGTTACGGCAGTGCCGAAAGCCTTCCACCGACGGCGGAGAACCTTCAGCGGGTGGTCAACCGGCAATTAATCCTCCGGCAGCGGCCTGGACCGCTCAACGCCCTCGGTCATATCAAATTCATGTTTCCCAATAAATACGCAGTTTATCTCCACGACACACCGGAGAACGAACTCTTCGACTCGACCGAACGGGCCTACTCCAGCGGTTGTATCCGGGTTGAGCGTCCCGTTGACCTGGCCCAATGGGTCATGGGCGGCACCAGCGGTTGGGATCGGGCCCGGATTGAGGAACGGTTCGCCACCGGCACCCGGGAACTGCGGGTGAACCTGGCCGCACCCGTCACGGTCTATATCGCGTATTTCACCAGTTTCGTTGATGAACACGGGCTGTTGAACTTTCGCCGGGACATTTACGGCCGGGACCGGCCCCGGTCCTGACAGCATAGAAGCCGGTCCGGAAAGGGTCGGTCGGCAGTCTAACCTTTGCGGTTTGCAACGGCGGACACCATCCGCTAGGATTTTAAAGGAACGTGCTCATGTCGCCTCCCCCCTCCTCCGAAGAGACTCTCCGGCAACAGGTCTCCACCCTCCGCCAGGTCGTCGATGCCCTGCCCGAAGCCATCGTTCTGCTGACGCGGGACGGCAAGCGGGTCTGGCAAAGCAGCCGCTACTCGATGTTGCTTGGTCTTGACCCGGAGAGGATCGCCTCCACCACCAGCCTGGCGGAGGTTCACCCGGACGATCTCCCCGGCCTGGTCGATCATTTTCGGACCGTTCTGGGCGGGAGCCGGGTCACCAAAATTCCCATCCGGGTTAAAGACGGAGAGGCGCGCTGGGTCAACCTCTACGTGGACGCCATTCCCCACCGGGACGCCAACCGGAACGTGGACGGAATGATTTGTCTGCTGCGTCCGGCCCGACCCGATCCCGGGCCTCACTTGGTTCTGGAAGAACTCCGTCCGCTGGCCACCTCATTGCTCAGTCACCTTTCCCTGGCCGCACTCCAGCCTCCCATCCACCCGGAGGCTGCCGGACACCTACGCGAAGCACTCCTGATCGCCCAGGACCTTCAAACCCTGGCCAGCCCGCGCCGGGCCGTGCGGGGCACTGCTTCCATTCCCCAGATCAAACCAGACCGCGTCCCGGTTGCGCCGATTCTCCAGGAACTGGATGCGGAGATTATCCAACCCAGTGCGGTTGCCCGGGCCGAGTTTGACCTGCGCGACACGGGTGCCGCCACACTCGGCGTGGGCCGGGCCATCCGCACGATGTTCCGCGAGCTGATCAAAAATGCGGTGGAATCGATGGAACGTGGGATCATCAGTGTGGAACAACGGGTCATCCGGGTGGAGCCCGGGGATACGCTCACCTCCCGGCAACTCGCGCCCGGTCCATTTATCGCGGTCCACATTCGGGATCAGGGTTCCGGCATGTCCGAGCCGGTGCGTAGCCGGATTTTCGAGCCCTCCTACACCACCAAGGAGGGCCATGCGGGCATGGGCCTGCCCCGTGCCCTGGAAATCGCCCGGGCCTCCGGCGGCACCATCGTCATCCATTCTCAGGACCGCACCAGCACCTGCGCGAGCGTCTATCTGCCCTGCGTCAATCTCGACGAACTCAATGCTCAGCCCTCCGAAAAGGTCGCCCCGGAAAGAAAACTCCGCGTTCTGCTCATGGATGATGAACCTTTTGTGCGGGACTTTGCTGCCGCGATGCTCGACACGCTCGGTTACGATGTGGTCGCCACGGCCGACGGGACCGAAGCCATCGAACAATTCAGCCGGGCCGCCATGGACGACAACCCGTTCGATGTCGTCCTGCTTGATCTGGTCGTGCCGAAAGGTGTCGGCGGGGAGTCAACCCTGACCGCCCTTCGTTCCTTGCGTGATGACTTCATCGCCATCGCCAGTTCCGGCTACGCCGATCACCCGGTCATGCGCGACCCGCGCGCCCATGGTTTTGCTGCCTGCCTTCCGAAACCTTTCCGGATGGAAGATCTGGAGCAGCGAATGAACCGGGCCAAGCAGATAATCATGGGGTGAACGGCGTACGCTGACCGCCTCCGCCCCCCTTTTTTGCTCACGCGGAGGTTCGCCTGCGCGGAACCGCGCTGCGCCCACTCTCCCTCCACCGAGAGTCGGGCAAGGACGGATGGGTCGTGTGGCTGGGAAAAAAAACGGCCCCCCCGGGGTGGAGAGGCCGCCTTGGTGAATGATTTTACCGATCAGCTTTCGCCCAGGCCGAAACGGACGAAACGCTTGATGATGATATTCTCCCCAAGCTCACCGATTTTATCGGCGACGATGTCGCGGATGGTCCGGTTGGTGTCTTTGATGAAGGGTTGTTCAAGGAGGCAAAGGGTGTTGTAGACCTTTTCCAGTTTTCCCTGGACGATTTTGTCAACGACGGCAGCCGGCTTGTCTTTAACCTGGGCGGCCGCGATCTCGCGTTCCTGCTCGATGACCGACGCGGGGACTTCTTCCCGGCTGAGGAACTGGGGATTGGCCGCGGCGATGTGGAGGGTGATGTCTTTGACGAACTCCCGGAAGTTTTCGTTCCGGGCGACAAAATCGGTTTCGCAGTTGATTTCCACCAAAACGCCGACTTTGCCGCCGAGGTGGATGTAGGAGGCGATAACGCCTTCTTTGGCCTCGCGGGAGGCTTTTTTGGAGGCGGAAAGGTTGAGTTTTTTGCGGAGGATTTTCTCGGCTTCCTCGGGGTTGCCTTTGGCTTCTTCGAGGGCGCGTTTGCAGTCCATCATGCCCGCGTTGGTTTTTTCGCGGAGCAGTTTGACGTCGCCGGGGTTGATGGTGAGGGTTTCGGCCATAGGGGTTGGGGTCAGGCGTTGACGGGTTCAGGTTGCGGTTGGGTTTGAGCGGTTGCGAGCGCAGGGGCGGCTGCGGGAGCGGCCGGGGCGGGCGCAGAGGGTTCTCTGGGTTCGCGCTCGGTTTTGCTCCGGCGTTGATTGCC
>CALFVM010000007.1 GCA_937928665.1 uncultured Candidatus Methylacidiphilales bacterium | reverse complement strand
CGGGCCGAACGGTTTGTGGCAGAAGCCGGCGCCGATCTCTCCGGTTTCGGTTTTTCCCCTCCATCGGGCACCATCGATCTCGTGACGTCTGAAGGCTCCCGGACCGTTGTGTTCGGGGGGGTGGTCCCGGACGCTCCTGACCAGATTTATGCCCAGCCGGCCGGACGCGGCAACGTGGTGGCCGTGTCCGCCCGGGCCCGGAACCTTCTTGATCTCCTGGCACGGGTCAGGCCGCGGAACGTCCTGGAGTGGCCGCTGGACCAGACCCCACTCTCCGTCGAGATCACCTCCGGCTCCGGTTCCTTCTTGATTTCCCGGCCGGACACGCTGGATGGCACCTGGTCTGTGACGCAGGGCGAGTGGCGCAGCGAAGCGGATCCCGCTGAAGTGCAGGGGCTCCTCTCTCAGTTGCGGGCCCTGGAGGCGCTTGAGTTTCTGGAAAGCAAAGAAAATCCCAGTGCCGTTTATGGCCTCGGGCGGCCAGTGGTTACCCTGGTGATGCGCTTTTCGGAATCGGCCAACCTCCCTGCGGAGCAAACCCTCCGCTTTGGTGCGAATCGGCAGGGAGAGACGTTCCTGGAAAGCTCCCAGGTTCCCTATATCGTGACCGTGGCTCAGAGCTTCATCGACACCCTGCCGAAACAGCCATGGGATTTTCTCCCGGAAGAGGTCACCGTCGCGGCACCTGACCAAATCATCCGCGTGACCTGGCAGGGGGGCGGGCCCTCCATGACCGTGGAAAAAGATGCCGACGGCAAATGGGCTGCCGGGGGCATGAAGGAGCCCTTCGACGAAATGTTTTTCATGCAGCAGACCGAGATGCTGAACGCTCTCCGGATCACCGAATGGCTGGGTCCCCCCGCACCACGGGACTTCGCCCGCCCCCGGTTGACTTTGACCGTTGCCACGGCGGACCAGGAGAAAAAGGTCCTCTTTGGTGCGCGTCGTGCGGACGGCACTGTGCCGGTCCGGATTGAGGGTCACGCCTTTGCATTTTCCATCCCGGAGGACACCTTTCAGGCACTTGCCCTCCGGCCTGTTACCCAACCCCCCGCCAAACGGTAGGGCCAGGTCACAGGAGACAGCCCAAGGCTTTTCCTTGCCTGTTTTGTCATCGTCAGCCTAACCTCTCTCGTCTGTGCCAGCGACGCCCGTTCACGAACTGGTCTACTCGACCAACTACGTCGAATCTTCTCTGCCCATTAAGGAGGTCAAGCAGTGGCTCCGCACACAACCTTCCGTCCACACGCTCGGCGTCATCGGGGAGGATGTTTTTGGACTGGTGACCCGGGCGCGGCTCAATCAGGCCACCATCAATGCGGCTGCTGACCCCGATTTTCCCGAGCAACCGGTCGGCTCCATCATGATCCTCGACCCCCTTGTCGTCGAGGCCTCCACTCCCGCCGATGAAGTCGTTGCCCTCCTCCTCACGCGCAAAGGCCAGGCCGAGGATCAGTTTTGCGACATCATCGTGACCGACCGGGGCGAGTTTGCCGGACTGTTGGCACCGCGTGATCTCCTCTTTGACCAGGTTGAAAACCTGACCCATCGGCTGGCCGCCGCCGAATCCCAGCAAGCCGCGCTGGTGAAAAAAAACCGGGAGCTGTTCGAGGCATCCTTTCGTCAGGGACAGACCGAGATGCAGTTCAAGACCGTTTTTGAACGGGCACCGATCCCGCTGGCTCTTTTTGAACCGGAGGGGCGTCTTGTGGCCGGGAACCAGCGTTTTCTCACCCTCGCCGGACTGACCCTGCTCCAGGTCGATCGCAACACCTCTTTCCATCATTTTTTCAACGAACCGTTCGCACCTCTCTGGCGTGCCTATAACGACGCCTGGGCGGGCGGGGGTCCGGAACAACCCACTCGGACTCTTTCAATGAACGGGGAGGAAGGCACCACCTTTCCGGCCGAGTGCTCTTTCGAATTCCTGCCCGATGACCGCCAACTCCTCCTTGCCATCGTCGGCCTTGGCACGTTTGGATCGGAGTCAGTCCCGGTCGAAGAAACCATTACCCCCTCCCGCGCGGTCGTGCGCAATTCGGTGCGGAAAAGTGGCAAGATCACCCAGGCGATTAAAACCCGCCTGGCCACTCAGGGTGCCCAGGGGCTGGCGCGGTCCGTGGCGACCAATCTCATCGACAAAGAAAAACACCTCGACCGGATGATGAAGAAGCTTGAGGCTATCATCGCCATCACCGACCAGCTTGAACAGCGCGAGAAAGAACCCGCCCCTGCCCCCGGAGCTGCAGGCGGTTCCGCCCGGCGGTTGGCGGGCGACCTCTCCGAATTTTCCGTGATCGACCTTTGCCAGATTCTCATTCAGGGAACCAAGACCGGCCGCCTCAAAGTCTGCCGGCAGGGCTCCGATGAAAGCCAGGGGAACCTCTATTTTTACTGCGGGAGCCTGGTCCATGCGGACACGCCTTGCGGGGCCAAGGGCACGCCTGCTCTGGAAAAAATCGTCGCGCTTCGTCAGGGTGCTTTTGATTTCGAGTTCGACGCCAGTGCTCCCGAATCCTCGCTTAAAGGCGACGCCATGGGACTGCTGATGGACGCCTGTCGGGCGGTGGACGAGGCCAATCCCCCTGCATGATTGCGGATTTGACCTGGATCGGCCTTGGCCTGGTCCTGCTTTATTACGGAGCGGAGTGGCTCATCACCGGCGCGGCTTCCGCTGCGGTCCGGTGCGGCATTAGTCCGCTCGTGGCCGGCCTGACGGTGGTCGCCTTTGGCACCTCAACCCCTGAATTGGTCGTCAGCCTGTCGGCGGCCTTAAAAGGCAACCCCGACGTTGCGGTGGGCAATGTCGTCGGCTCGAATATCTTTAACATCGCGGTGATTCTTGGCCTGGTGGCCGCAATTTGCCCGGTCCGCATCCAGGTCCAGCTCATTCGGGTTGACATGCCCATTCTCATCGTTGTCACCTTTATCGCTGCTGCCATGATCCACACCGGCAGTGTTACCCGCCTGGAAGGTGCGTTCCTTTTTGTCGGCATCGTCGCATACACCGCCTTCGCTGTCAGCATGGCCAAGAGAGAGTCCAGTCGGGAGGCCGCGTCTGAATTTGCCGAAGAAGTCAAACCGACCGGAAAACACCCGCTCTTCGACGTGGGCCTCATCCTTGGCGGCCTCCTGGTTCTGATCGGGGGTGGTCAGCTCTTTGTCCTGGGCTCCGTCGGCATCGCCCGCTCCCTGGGCCTGTCTGACGCCATTATTGGCCTCACCCTGGTCGCTGCGGGGACCTCCCTGCCTGAGCTGGCGGCCAGCTTGGTTGCCGCCGCCAAAAAGGAGCCTGATATTGCGGTTGGCAACATTGTTGGCTCCAACCTGTTCAACATCCTTTCCATCCTCGGCCTGACCGCGCTGGTTCATCCGCTCCAGGTCTCCGGCATCACCTGGTGGGATCTGGGCACGATGCTGGTCACCACCCTGGTCCTCTTTCCTTTGATGTGGACCGGCTCC
>CALFVM010000006.1 GCA_937928665.1 uncultured Candidatus Methylacidiphilales bacterium | reverse complement strand
GCTTTCCGACGATGTATTTGATGCGGCGCGTAGTTTTGGGTTGTTGGAGCGGATTGAGCCGGGAGCGGCCGCGCCGTTTCTGCGAGCCCGGGCCGCACTTATTCCGTTGGGCCGGGACGAAGGCTATTTGGTGCCTCGGGCAGCCGTGTGGGTGATTGACCCGGATGGAAAAGTGGCAATGGAATGGAGTCGAGCGAGGGGAGCCGGCTTTGTTGAATCGGAAGTGTTGCTCCGTGAGGTAGAGAGACTTCGGGCGCTGCGGCGGGAGCCGTAACGGGGGGGACAGTGCTTCAGGAGGCGGGTTTGGGTGATGGGTCAGACGCGAGAGCCTTGCGGATAGCGGCGAGCAGCGCGGGGTCATCCGGGGCGATCTGGCTGGGGAAGGAGGCAAGGACGCGGCCGTCTCGGCCGACGAGATATTTGGTGAAGTTCCACCTGGGCGGTTCGTGCTGGGCAGTGAGGAATTTGAACAGCGGGTGGGCAGATTCGCCTTTGGTCAGGCCTTTTTCGAGGAGGGGAAAAGTGACGCCATAAGTGTTGGTGCAGAAGGCGGCGATTTCTTGAGGGGTGCCCGGTTCCTGACCACCGAATTCGTTGGAAGGGAAACCAAGGATGACAAGCCCTTCGGGACCGAGGGTTTCGTGGAGGGTTTGCAGTCCGGCGTATTGTTTGGTGAAGCCGCAACGGGAGGCGACGTTGACGACCAGGACGACCTGGTTGCGGAAAACTTCGGGTTCGAGCGGGGTGCCGTCAAGGCGGGTGAGGGGGATATCCGAGAGGTTGCCGCAAGCAGCAACGACCAAAGCACTAGCGATGGGCGTGATCATGCCGGCAGTGTAGTTCAAAAATCAAAATAGCCAAATATCGCGCGCTGCGGAACCGAGGCAGCGCGAAACCTGCCCGGCGTGGACGGTTTGTTCGCGGCCTTGAGCGGCGGCGAAGTCGCCGGCCCGGCCGTGCCAAAAGACACCGAGCCGGGCGGCTTCCAGGGGAGGATAACCCTGGGCGAGTAGGGTGCCGATAACGCCGCTGAGGACATCGCCCATACCGCCGCTGGCCATGCCGGGATTGCCGGAGCCATTCCAGGTCAGGCCAGCTTCCCGGGCGGTGACTAGAGATTGAGGCCCCTTGAGAACGAGGGTGCCGTGGAATCGTTCGGTGGCGACAAAGGCGGCTTCCTTCCTCTCGGGAAAATTCCGGCCCAGAAGCCGCTGGAGTTCGCCGCTATGGGGGGTGAGCACAAAAGGGAAGCCCACTTTGCCCCAGAGATCGGGGTGGCGGGCGAGAAGGTTGAGGGCGTCGGCATCGAGAAGGCTGGGGACGGTGACGTTGGGGAGGAAGGTGTTGAAGAGAGCGGCGATTTCTTCGTCGTGCCCGAGACCGGGGCCGATCAGAAGTGCGGAGCTGCGGTGGCGCAACAGCAGCGCGGGGTCGGGCACGCGCATGACTTCGGGCAACAGGCCGGGAAGGGGGTCGGTTGCCGGGGTTCGGGTCCAAAGACGGACAAGGCCGCAACCCGCTTCGACGGCAGCATTGGCGGCGAGGACGGCTGCGCCGCTCATCCCGAGTGACCCAGCAAGGATACCGAGCTGGCCCCGGCGGTGTTTGAAAGCATGAACAGGGGCATGCCGGGCCAGGGCGCGGGCTTCGGGCAGACCGAACCAGCTTTCTCCAGTCGGCTCTTTGTCAGGCACGGGGTAGGCGTCGAGCAAGGGAAGCGGGATGGCAATGAGACGACCGACAAATGGGTGGGCCGCGTCGAGGAGGAGTCCAGGTTTGAGGGCACCGAGCGCGAGGGTGAAATCGGCGCGGAAAGTGGCGTCATCGTGTTCGCCGGAGTCGAGATCGAGTCCGCTGGGACCGTCGAGGGCAATCCGGATGGCAGGGCCTTGGGTCTGATGCTGCACCCAGAGGAGGAGGTCACGGGCAGCTCCGCGTGCGGGGCCGGAGGCACCCAGGCCAAGGAGTCCGTCGATGACAAGGGTGCCGTCAGGGATCCCTTTCGGGGGCCGGGCAGGCCAGAGGTGGGCAGTGGCGGCTTCGTCGGCGATTTCGGGCAGCGGCGGTTCGGCCCGGGCAGCGGACGGTTCAGTGATGATCGTTTCGATCTGCCAGCCGATTGTCCGGAGGCGTGCGGCGAGGGCGAGGACGTCACTGCCGTTGTGGCCTTTGCCGGCCAGGATGAGGGCGCGGCCAGGGCGGGGCCAGCGGGCGGTGATTTCAGAAAAACAGGCATCAACGGCCTGCGTCATGAGGCAGGCACGATCAAGGCCGGAGGCGAAGGCGGAGGATTCCCAGGCGCGGACCGTGGAGGAGGGAAGGACGTGCATGAAGGAGATCAAGCCCGCAGGTAGTCGGGTAAGTCAGGGGTCGCGCCCCGGGCCGAGGCAACAAAGGCAGCGACCCGGACAGCCCGGGCTAGGGTGGTGGACGGGGCTTCATGGCGAAGCCAGCCATCGATAAGGGCGGCGAGGAATGAGTCGCCTGCGCCGACGGTGTCAGCGACTTCGATGGCCGGCGCATCGGCCCAAGTCCATTGATCGTCGCGAAGAAGCCCGGCGCCGCGGCTTCCAGCGGTGATGCAAATGGCGGAACCGGGATGGCTGGCCGCCAAATCGCGAGCAAGCCATTCAGGTTGGCCTTCTTTTCCACTCAACCGCGCGGCCTCGTGCTCATTCATTTTCAGAAGGTTGGCGCGGCAAGCCCAATCACGAACGCGATCAAGGGAATCAAACGGAGGGCGCAGGTTGACGTCGAAGACGCGCAACGTGTTGGGGTCGGCCTTGTCCAAGAGGGCGCCAAGGGCGGCGCGGTTGTGATGGGACCGGAGGGCGAGGGAGCCGAAAACAACAGCGGCGAGGGGTCGGAGAAGATCGGGAGGCAGGTGGATGTGGTCCCAGGCAACCCCCTCAAGGAGATCATACGTGGCATTACCGCTCGCGTCGATGGAGGCCAGGACGACTCCGGTTTCAATATCCGGGTGAAGGGCCACAGCGGAGGTGTCCACCTTGCGCAGGGTGAGGCGTCGGAGAAGTTCGCGGCCGAGGAAGTCATCGCCCACGGCGGAGATCATGAGCGCGGGGCGGTTGAGGGCGGCGAGATGAACAGCGACGTTCATGGGGGCACCGCCGGGGAAAAGACCATCGGGCAGGCAGTCCCAGAGCATTTCGCCAAAGCAGGCGATGGCGGGTTTGTTCACGGTCTCAACCCTTCCGTGATCCGGGTTTAAGTCAATGACGGAAGCTGGCACCCGGACGATCTGTGAACATTCAAGGGGTCGCGTTGATTTGAGCCATCAATGTGCGAGCGGTTCCGGTGTAGCTGCTGCGGATGTCCTGGGCGAGGAAGTTATCGAGGATTTGTTTGGCTTCGCGAGTTTTCCCGGAGGCGAGATAGATTTCGGCAAGGCTGACGCTGGCACCACCGAAGAAGGGGTGCTGGGGCTTCGCGGCCAGGATGGCTTCGAAGATCGGCACAGCTTCATTGGGTTTTCCGGCTGCCTGCAAGCTTCGACCCTGGGCGAATTCGGCGGCCGGGGCGATGGGATGCCCGGGGTAAGCGTTTAAAAAGTTGGCATAGGTCGAGGCGGCAAGGTCGAAGGCACCGTCCTGCTGGGCCTGGTTGGCGAGCTTGAGGGTGGCCATGGCGGCGGCGGGGGTGCCGGGGTAGGTGTCAACGACTTCCCGCCACGCTTCGGGAGTTTCCGCCTGGGAAAAGCGTTCAAGGGCGGCGAGGTTGCGGCTTTCCTGCGCTTGCCAGAACCAGAGGGCACCGATGATGCCGACAATGAGGACGGCGGCACCGGCTGCGATGGTGATTTTGTGTTGTTCGAAAAAGGCTTCGCCGGAATCGTCGAGGATTCGCGGCTCGTCCGAATAAGGGGTGGGCTGCATTTCGTTTTCTTCTGAACCTGATAGCCTATCCGAAAATGCGTGGGCCGCAAATCAAACTTCAGTAACTTTTTCGGACCTGTCGGCAGCCCGCCCTCGGGCGGAGGCGCGGTGGCGGCGGCGGGGTTTGAGCGTGTCAGGCCGCGCAGGCTTCCGGGGCGGTGCGGGCGGTCCGGACGCGGCTCCGGAGCCGGGAGAGGAGGCTGTAGAGGCCGAAGTAGGCGCGGTTAACGTAGATGGAATGAGGGGAGCCACGAGCACCGCGTGCCTTGCGCAGGATGGAATCGGTCCGGCTTTGTTCGCCGAGGTCGTAAATCGAGCGCATGAATCCGGAATCACCGAAATCAAAGAACTCTTCGCGGAAAGGCCGGGCGAGCAGCTCGACGGAAGGCCGGACGATGGTGAGCATGGCCAGGCGGAACTCATCATTGTCTCCGGGTTGAAGGACGTTGAGATTTTCCAGGGCGACGACCAGGGCATGGTCGTCGTGGAGCAAGTCGGGGTCGAGGAAGCGGAAGTTCGCGCGATAGAAAGCTTCATCGATTTGTTTGGTGCAGCCGAAATCGAGGGCAGCGAGGGTCTGGCCAGAAACAAGGAAATTGCCGGGATGCGGGTCGGCATGGAACAGGCGGAGGTGATGCATCTGGAAGTCATAAAAGTCCCAGAGTGCCTGGCCGATCCGGTCGCGGAGATCCTGCGGAGCGTCGGAGTCCGCGAACGTGTCGAGCGTTTTGCCGTCGATCCAGTCCATGGTCAGAACTTTTTTCGAGGAAAGTTCTTCGTAGTAACGGGGAAAGCGGAGTCCGGGGATGGAACGACAGGCGCGGGCGATTTCGAGGCCACGCCGGAGTTCCAGGGTATAATCCGTTTCCTCCAGCAGGCGCGTTTCGACTTCGCGAATGAACCCGGCCACGTCACGTTCCTCCACGCCCATGATTTGGAGAGCGAGTGGTTTGACGAGGGCGAGGTCGGAGCGAAGACTTTCCGCGACGCCGGGGTATTGGACCTTTACGGCGAAGCGATGTCCGTTTTTGGTGGCGAGGTGAACCTGACCGATCGAGGCTCCGTGAGCGGCCTCCGGGGAGAAGGTGTCGAAGAGATCAAGAGGGCCGCGACCGAGTTCGCGGCGGAACGTCCGGGCGACAAGAGGGTAAGAGAGGGGCGGGGCGGAATATTGGGCCTGGGCGAAGAGTGAAGCGTAGGCCGGGGGAAGAAGGTTTTGATCGATGCTGAGCATCTGGGCTACCTTGAGCGGACCGCCTTTGAGGGAACTGAACGTGGCGTAAACTTCGGTGGCGTTGGCCTGATGGAGAATAGCCGGGTCGGATTCCCCCCGCACGGCTTTGCGGGCGTAATGCTTGAGGTAATTCAGGCCGACCTTGGCACCGGTGGCAGCGAGGGCGGCACCGCGGCTCAACGGGGTGTCAGCGATCCGATCCTGGCCGGGAGTAGAGGGTGCCGACATGATCTTAACTCCCTGCCTTGCCGGTGACTTGAGGCAGGAGAAACTTGGCCAGGTCGAAGGCTGAATCGACCGCCCCGGAGCTGATAAGGTCGAAGGCGAAGTGGACCGATTTTTCCCAGTAGGCATCGGTTCGTTCGAAGCCGGGGCTGGTGTCGCGCAGGTGGAAGCTGATGGCGGTGCGGACGACGCGGTAAAGGCCTTCCGGGTAAAGCGAGCGGAGGTTGCCGCGTGGGGCGATTTCGCCGGAGCCCGAGCCGAAGTCGATAAGGTCTTTGAAGTGGGCCCTGCTCCGGGCGGCAAAGCCGTTGAGCCAGCAGGGGTTGCAGGCCGGTGTAATTCCGCCAAAACGGAGAAGAAGGAGGGAACGCCGGTCGAGGGCTTGTTCAAAAAGAACGTAGCCAAAAGTCAGGAAACGCTGGCGGGCGTTAAATCCGGCATACTCCGGCCCGCTGGCTGCGGCCCAGATGATGTCGTTGGCCCATTTGGTCCAGTAGGTGTCTTCGAGGTGCGCGAATGAGGAAAAATGGCGGTAGAACTCGCCCTCGGTCACGCCATTGGCCTCGCAAAAGGCAAAGACGGAGGGCGGTTCGGTTCCGTGAAGGAGAAGGTGTCGGATGTAGGCGTCGGCCAGACGTTCGGGGAGTTCCATGCGCAGCAAGATAGCCGGGGTTGAGCCGGGGGCAAATGGATCAGGCGGTTTTCAAGGCCGGTGCTCAAGCTGCTTGCGGAAAGGCAGCGGGTGGGGCTATCATCTAGACGGCAGGTGGTCGCTCGGGTTAACCGAGAGGAAAGTCCGAACACCGCAGGGCAGTCCGCCACTTGAAAGGGTGGGCGCAGGTTCCGCGAGGGACCGGCGACGGAAAGTGTCACAGAGAAAAGACCGCCTCCCGCATGCGGGAGGCAAGGGTGAAACGGTGGGGTAAGAGCCCACCGCCCCGAGAGCAATCGAGGGGGCAGGATAAACCCCGGACGGTGCAAGATCAAACAGGGGGTGGGGTTGCCCGCCCGTTCCCGTGCAAGCGGGATCGCCCCCGGGTTGAACGCAGTCCGCGCAAGCGGGCCGTCGCAGTCATGCGGCGAGAGAAATGACCGCCCAGGCCCGGGAAATCGGGCCGGACAGAATTCGGCTTATCGCCAGTCACGGGGGCACCTTCCGACAGAGGGGGGTGCCCCCGCCTTTTGGATTTATCGGGGATCGGGCAGGCAGGCGGTGAGGAGCCGTTCGTGGGCGTTGGGGAGGCTGGCCAAAGTTCCGAGGACGGCACGGCTGGCGGAGAGCACTCGCAGGAGGTTGCCGTGACGGAGACAGACTTTGTCGGCGATGGCAACGGCCTGCCGGACATCGTCGTCGTGGACGGCGGTGCGGTGGTCGGCGGCAGCGCGGAGTCGGGCGTAGAGATGAATGATGGCGAGCCCGCCGGCGAGGAGGAAAAGCACCTCGGGCAGAGACTCCGCACGCGCGAAATGGAGCCGGGAACGGAGTCCGGCGGTCAGGGTGGCGCGAATGAGAGGCTCGTGTTCAGGCTGAGGTCCGCGCACCTTCCAGGCAGAGATATCGAACCGAACCGGTTGATCGATGCCCTCCAGGGTGAGGGGAAAGGAGCCGGTGGCAAAACCGAGCACATTCCGAACGATGCCGGGGAGGAATCGGTAGGGCCGGGGTTCGACGATGGCGCGGAAGGTGGGGTAGGCGAGAGTCAAGAGGAGGGAGGCGAGGATGCCACGGGTCGGGAATGGGAAAAGGCCAGGTTGATAGACACCCACGCGGACCGATTGTTGTTTCAGCAGGTCCGGGAGCAGCGTTCGGCCATCAGACAAAACGTTTTCAGGGAGAGGCACGGGCCGGTTTGGGCCGCAATCAGACGGGCCGAGGGTGTCCTGGAGCATCGTGAGATGATCCCGGATGGCTCCGATGACGTGGGCGAGGGGCGGGCCGGAATGGAGGGCATCGGCCCAGAAATCAGCGAGTTGGATGAAGTCGGTCTGGGCGATCAGGTGAGGTCCGAGAGGGAGGGTTTCAGGAAGTTGGACAATGAAAGGAGAGGCTTGTTGAAGTTTGGACGGAAGCTGAGGTGCGAGCGGCTCGCCATAGTTATCGCGAATCGAGGGGCAATAGGTGGAGAGGCTGGCATGGGTGAGGCCGGTCCGCTCGCGGACGAAGCTGAAGGGGAAAGACTGGCAGATGGCAGGGAGTTTCTCGTGCCCTTCGCGCCGGTGAATGGAGCAGAGATCGTCGTCGTCGAGAAACACGCAGCGGAGGTCGCGGCCTTTGACCCTCATGGGAAGACGGTATGCTGGGCTGGTGCGTCCGCCGATGCGCTCGGGTTGGCAACCGGCCGCGGCCAACCGCTCCCGGACCCAGGGGAGGGCGAGAAGGGATTGGACCTCGGACGCTGTGGCGGTGAGCGACCAGTTTTTACAGCAGCGGGCCGGGCAATCGCGGCAGGCGAAGCGTTGGTTGGAATCGAAGGAGAGGGTGGGGTTCAAGGGCGGGCTGGACATGGTTATGGCGCGGATGGATGGGTTTGCTGGTTGAGCCGGATCAGAGTGCCGAGGAGCCAAACGGTGAGGAGTGGTGCGGAAAGGTTGAGGCCGTCGTGGGCCAAACCAGCGATGGAGGCGGCGGATGCGATCCAGTACAGGCTGGCCAGGGCGCGTCCGCTCCAATCAGAAGCCGAGCGCATGAAGCGGAACCACCAGGGGATGCCGAGGAGCAATTCATAGTGCCCGACGTAGGGGGAGACGAGGAGCCACCAGGTCAGGGCGATCCAAAGGGGGTCAGCGGGTTGGCCACCCCGGCTCGACCAGCGGCGGGTCAACCCCCAGGTGGTGCCGGTCAGGGCGATGGCGACGGCGGCCCAGAGCCAGGTAGCGGCGTGGGCGGTGAGAGGCCAGGACAGGAAGAAACCGCGCCACGATTGGTTAAGGCCCTCGCGCTGGAACTGGGTGCCATCTGCCATGTTGGTCAGGCTCTCGATCCAGAGGGCGTGAATGGGCCAGCCGAGCCACAGGATGCCGAGGGCCAGCCAGGCAAGGCCCCCGAGCCCGACGCCAAAGGCAAAACGCCAGCCACCACAGAGAAAAACAAAGCCAGCGACCAGGGGGAGAAGTTGCGGCTTGTAAGACGCGCAAGCGAAAAGGAATCCGGCCCAGAAAGGGCGACCCAGGTGAAGCCACCAGCCCGAAGCGGCGGCGATGGCCAGGGTGAGGGTGGTGTTTTGCATGGGGACGAGGACGAGGAAAAAGCTGGGAAATCCGGCCAGCCAAAGGGCGTCGATCACGCGGAAACGAGGGGCAAAAACCCCGGACCGGGCCAGCCAGTAGATGGCGGCACCGTAGGCCAAAAAACATCCGGCCAGCCACGCCCAGGTGAGCGGGGGAAAGGGCAGTGCGACAAACGCGCGGGAGATCCCGGCGCAGAGCGGACTGTAAACGTAGTTGAATCGGACGACCGTGTAGGTGGAGCCCGGCTGAAGTTCGGCGGTTTTTTCGGTGATCCATTCGCCCACTTTGAACCCCCGGTAAAGTTCGGTCTCGCGTCCTTCCTTGAGAAAGACTCCGGCGGCATAATGTTGAATGAGGTCGCCCGACATGGGTTCTCCGGAAGCCCAGAAGCCCGGTCGGCTCCAATCAATCACTAAGGCCAGGGCGATGGCGAAGAACAGCGCGGGCAGGAGGGCGAGGCCGAACTCGATCTTGCCCGGTTTACGTCCCGCGGTGGGTGGGTGTCCCTCCATCTTGAAAGGGACCCTACGCCCTGGCTCGTCGCGGTGCGAGCAACAAGAGCCACCAGGCGGTCAGGGGCACGGCGGCCAGAGAAGGGCCGATGAGCCGGGCAAAGACACCCAGCAAGGCTGCCATCCAAAGCGTGGCCCAAACCCAGGCGGCCCGACTTCCGCCGGAGCGGGCCAGCAGGACCACGGTGGCGGGAATCGCCAGGATGAGATCGTAGGGCTTAACGTGCGGAGAAAAAACCAGCCACCAGCCGAGGGTGGCGGCGCAGGAGCAGGCAAGGTCGGGAGGAGCACCGTCGGTCCGGTCCCGTTGAAACCAGGCGAAGAGAGTGGCACCGGAGGCGGCCAGAAGCCCGTTGGCGAGGAGGGACACGGTGCCCGGAGCAAGTCCGGGCACCATGGTGGCAATGAAACCCCGCCACGGGATATTCGTTGCCATTTCGTCGCCCTGCTCTCCGCGCATGATCCCGATCAAACTCTCGATCCAGGCCTGGTGGGCTTCCCAACCGCAGAGAACGACACCGAGAAGGAGCAGCGCGGCTGAAACGGCACCGAGAGCCGCCGCCGCCCGCCAGTGTCGGGCGGCCAGCAGGCCGATGAAGAGAAAGGCCAGAAGCTGGGGCTTGTAATGAGCGCAGGCGAGGAGTGCTCCGGCCCAGGCGGGATGGCCTTGGGCGGCGAGGAAAAGGGCCGGGGCGAGGATGCCGAAGGTCAGGGGCGCGTTCTGGTAGATGCTAAAGGCGTAGAGGGTGGGAGGAAAGGCGGCGAGGGCGAGCCAGCCGCCGGGCCCGGTTGTTTCGGACGGCCACTGTTGGCGGAGCAGCCACCAGCCGAGGGTCATCGCGGCCAGGGACATGACCAACCAGGTGGCGAGCCAGGCGGCGTAAGGCCATGCTTGGAGCTGCCAGGCGACCCAGGCAACGATGGGGCCGTAGCGGTAGTCGTGCCGGTCAAGGAAACGTCCGGCGGCGAAGTTGTCCCCATGAAAGTCCCGCGTGATTTCGCGGCTGAAGGCGAAGTCACGATAGAGGTAAGGAAAGCCTGCTTCGTCAACCATGCGCGCGGCGGTCCAATGCTGTTTCATATCGCCGCCCCAGTCCTGGCCGGGTTTCCAGGAGGTGAGTCCGAGGAGGTAGCTTTGCCCGATGAGGGATGCGACAACGACGACGGCACTCAAAGCAAGGGCGGAGCCGGTCAAACGCCAGATTACAGGAATCCGCACCGGCCCATGGTTAAACGCCAGAGGGTGGTGAAGCAAGCGCGGGAGTCCGCCCTCGCCGGGTGGAGCGTAAGAAATGGGGATGGTTGGGTGGTCGGGGAGCCCTCGACGCTGGGGAGGGCGGTGGAAGGAAGTTGTGGCCGAGGGGTGACACCGTGCAGGTGAGGGGGTAACATGAACGTTCGAAATGAACGTCAAGCTGGCTCCTTTGATTGGCGGAATTGCTGCGGTTTTGGTCGTTGTTCTTTTGGCCGTTTCCATCGGGGGCTATTTATGGCTGGACCGTTTCTTGCGCGGGGAAGAGTGCCGGAAGATCATCGGGCATTTGATTGGGCAGGAGGTGGGATTGGCAGGAGGTTTCCAACCGCTGGTCTGGACGGGGTTTTCGGTCTATTCGGGTGGCTTTTCAGGTGCGCGGAATGGGAACGGGCCGGTGGCGATGGCTGAGGTAGACCGGATTCGGGCGGAGTTGCGGTTGGCATCGCTGTTTCGGGGAGTGTGGGAGATTCCGGAGATCACGGTGGAACGGCTGGAGATTGATCTGACGCCGCCGTTGCGTCGGGCGGATGGAAGCCTGCCGGAAGCTCCCCCGGCGCCCGCGCTGGAGATTGCGCCCTCTCCGGCACTGGCAGTGTTGCCGCGCCAGGTGAAGGTGGGAAAAATCATCTGTCGGGACGCGACGGTGATCTGGCCTTCCGATAAAGGCGGGATGTCGCGGCTGCGGGGCGCGAAGGTGACGGCGGAGCCGGACGGGCGGACCTGGACCTTCCAGGTGGAGGGCGGGCGTTTGCTTTCGCCGGGCTTTCCGGAGATGACGATCGACAAGGGATTCGTGCGGTTGAATGCCGGGGATTTTCTGTTTTTGGAGAGCCGCCTCCGGGATGACACGGGAGGGACAGCGGATTTACGGGGGAAAGTGGATTTGACCGGTGCCAAGCGGATCGAGATGCATGCGACGTTTCGCAATATCGACGTGGCACCGTTTTTGGATGCGGATTGGCGGCGGCGGGTGACCGGCCGGGCGGAGGGTGAGTTGCAGGTGGCAGGTTCGACGGGTGCGGGGGATCTCCGGATCCGGGGGCCGGTTCGGTTGCGTGAAGCGCAACTGGAGGCATTGCCGATTCTGAATACGGTGGCACTGCTGACGCAGACCCAGGAGTTCCGGACGCTCCGATTCAAGGTGGCGGATGGCACGGTGGATTGGAGTCCGGCCCATCTGGCGGTGAGCGATTTGAATGTGGAGTCGGAGCTTTTGTTGAAGGTGATGGGTCAGTTTCGGGCCGACGGGCCGAACCTCTCGGGTAATTTGATGGTCGGGACCACGCCGCGAACGCTTCGGATTATTCCCGGGGCGACGGAGAAGGTGTTTACCACGGCAGAGGGCGGTTACGTCTGGACGCCGGTGGTTTTGGGCGGGACGGTCGATGCGCCGACGGAGGATTTGACGCCCCGACTGCAACAGGCAGCAGTGGGGACGGTCCTAGATGCGGTGCCAACGAAAGTCCGCGAGAAGGCCGGGGATTTGATTGATACGCTGGGCCGGACTCTTGGCTTTTGACGGGTTGGCGCGGAGAAGAGGGGGGGAGGTGGCCGGTTTGCCGGTTAGCGTGCATCAGGTCCCGCAGAAGGTCTGGTAACCGACGCCGCCGTCGGGCGGGGGTTCGGCGAGACCTTCGTCTCCGGGATGTTCGTCGTAGGGTCGGGCGAGGACGCGGAGGAGGCGTTGTAAGGGGGCGAGATCGCCGTGATGGGCTGCAGCGAGGGCTTCTTCAACGCGGGCGTTCCGCGGGGTGAAGCGTGGGTTGGCGCGGTGGAGACGTTGCCGAATTTGGTCGGACGGGACGTTCTCGCGTCTGAGCCGGGCGCGCCATGACTGAAGCCACGCGCCGAAATCGCGGTCGGGAGGCTGAGCGGTGGCCGAATCAAGATGGAAGGTAAGGTTGCGGAAGGTGGCGGTAAAGTCGACTCCGGTTTCGGTCATCCAACGAAGAAGGGTTTGGATGAGAATTTGGTCTTCGGCCTCGGGGATTTGGAGGCCGAGCTTGGCCCGCATGCGGAGGAGCCAGGCGCGTTGAAATTGGGGCGCGAAAGTTTCCACCGCGGTTCGGGCAAGTTCAATGGCCCGTTCGGGAATTGGGTCGATCTCCGGAAGGAGGGTTTCGGCGAATCGAGCGAGGTTCCATTGGGCGATGGAAGGTTGGCGAGCGTAGGCGTATCGACCTGCGTGGTCGATGGAGCTGAAGACGGCGTCAGGGTGGTAGCGATCGAGGAAGGCGCAGGGGCCGTAGTCGATGGTTTCGCCCGACAGAGCCATGTTGTCGGTGTTCATGACGCCGTGAACGAATCCGACGGCCAGCCATTGGGCCACGAGTTCAGCCTGGCGGTTGATCACGTTCTCGAGGAGGGCGAGGGCCAGGCAATCGGCTTGGGCGGCAGCAGGGAAGTGGCGGTGGATGGTGTAGGTGACAAGAGCACGGAGAGACTCAGGCTGGTCGAGGGTGGCGGCAAATTGGAAAGTGCCGACGCGGAGATGGCTGGCGGCAATGCGGGTGAGGATGGCGCCGGGGAGAGGTGTTTCGCGGTAGATGGTTTCCCCGGTGGCGACGACAGCCAGGCTGCGGGTGGTAGGGATGCCCAGGGCGTGCATGGCTTCACTGATGAGGTATTCGCGGAGCATGGGGCCGAGGGCGGCTTTGCCATCGCCCCGGCGGGAGTAGGGGGTGACGCCGGACCCCTTGAGCTGGATATCGACCCGGTGTTGGGCGGGGGTGAGGTGTTCGCCGAGGAGGATGGCACGGCCATCGCCCAGCATGGTGAAGTGGCCGAACTGGTGGCCGGCGTAGGCCTGGGCGATGGGATCGGTGCCTGGAGGAAGGCGATTGCCGGAGAGTTGGGCGGCGACTTCTTCCGGGGGAAATGCGTCAGGGTTGAGCCCGAGTTCGGTGGCGAGGGTTTGATTCCAAAAAACGGTGCGGGGAGCCGGAACTTGGGCGGGCTGCACACGGGAGAAAAAAGGCCGGGGCAAGCCGGTGTAGGAATGGACCCAGTTCCAGCCGTGCATTGAGTGAACGGTCACGGGGAGAGGCTGGGCGGATTGATAAAGGGGTGCAAGGGGGAAGCAAAAGTTTGGCGTTTCGGTTTCGGTTTTTCATGGGAACATCCGGCCTGATTTCTGGCGATTTTTCTTCAACCCGATCCGTTCCTATGACTCTGACCGTTGTGACTCCGTCCTATCAACAAGGCGAATGGCTGCCGGAAACGCTGGCGTCGGTTCGTGCGGCGGCGGAGCGGGCCGCACCGCGGCATCAGGTGGAGCATGTGGTGGTGGACGGGGGATCGACGGATGGAACCCTGGAGGTGCTCAAGGGGCAGTCCTTCGCGTCGTGGGTTTCGGAAGCCGATCAGGGCCAGACGGACGCGATCAACAAGGGGATGGAACAAGCTCGCGGAGAGATTCTGTGTTACCTCTGTTCAGATGACACGTGGGAGCCGGACACGGCCCGGGAGGTGTTGGATGCGTTCGAGGCGGAGGAGGAATTCGATTTTGTGTATGGCGATTATTATTTTCTGGAGATGCCGGCGGGGCGGCGTCGGCTGAAGACGGCTGGGCCGTTTTCGTATTCGCGGTTGGTGCGGACGAACTTTCTTTCGCAACCGGCCACGTTCTGGCGGCGGCGGGTGCGAGACCGGTTTGGAAAGTTTAATCCTGATCTGAGGTATTGCATGGACTATGAGTTCTGGCTCCGGGCGGGGCGGGAGACGCGCTGGCATTATCTGCGCCAGCCGCTGGCTTCGATGCGGCTGCATCCGGACGCGAAGACTTCGGCGCAGTTGGCAGCGGCATGGTGGGAATCGGCCCAGGCGCTGGCGGCGTATCGCCCGGCGTGGCGTCGCTGGTCAGAGGCCGTGTGGATGGCCGCAGTTGGGCAGCATTATTATCGGGCAAAACGGAGATGGTTCGGACGAGTGCGGGATGGTGCCAAGGGGCACGGCATATTCTGAGGTCGCAAAGCGCATCGAGTGCCAAAGGCGTCAAGCCTGCTCGGACGGTTCCGAGCTTCAGGGGGTGAGCGTGGGACCAGGAGAGCGTCGGCGGCCTCTACCGGGAGCTGAGGAAGGCCTCGACTTCGGCGGGGTGATCGGCTGGTTTGACCTTACGGAAGATGTGACCGACGCGGCCATCGGGATCGATGATGACGGTGGACCGTTCGACGCCCATGTATTTGCGTCCATACATGGATTTTTCAACCCACACGCCATAGGACTGGAGCATGTCTTGGGATTCGTCGGAGAGGAGGGGGAAGGGGAGGTTGTGTTTGGCAATGAACTTGCGATGGGACGCAGGTGAGTCCGGGCTGACGCCGTAGATGAGTGCCTTGAGTTTTTGGAATTGGGGGAAGCGGTCGCGGAAACCGCAGGCTTCGGTGGTGCAGCCGGAGGTGTCGTCTTTCGGGTAGAAGTAGAGGATGACGGTGTTGCCCCGGAGGGAGGCCAGAGAGACGGGCTGGCCATCCTGGTTGGGAAGGGTGAAGTTGGGAGCGGGGCTGCCGACGGAGAGAGGTTGAGGATGCATAGCCGTTGAGGTTTTCACGAATTAGGCGGGGCGCAACTGCGGAGAATTGCTTGGCCGACGCAGAAGGGCGAGCTAGAGAGCCGGAAATGAAAACGGATGAGACGGGCAAGGGTCATACGATCGCCGATCATGCGGGGATCGTGGGTTTGTCGGAGCCGCAGGCGGGAACGTTGGAGGTGAGGTTTGATCCGGGTCGTTTGTCGGATGAAGAGGTGCGGCAGATTTTGCTGGAGCATGTGCGGGTGGAAACAGGTGGAACGCGGCGGTGCGTGTTGCGCTTGGACGGACAGGGGTGCGAGGCGGCGGCCGTGCGGTTGGAGGAGCGGGTGGAGAGGATTCCGGGGGTGCGCCGGGCACGGGCGACCTTTTTAGGCCAGGCCCTTTGTCTGACGTTTGACAGTGCGGTGGCGGATGAGGCCACGGTGGTGGCGGGGGTGCGGGAAGCGGGTGGGAAGGTGGAACCTCTGAGAGCCGGGCAGGGAGAGCGGGGATGGCGGGAGAGGCTTTTGGCGGGAGAGTGGAATGAGGAGATTGCGTGCGGGCTGGGCTTGAGCTGTCTGATTGGAGCGGCGGTGGGGGAACATGTGGCCGGGGGAAAATCGGTGCCGGTGTGGGCGGCGTATGGCGGGGCGTATCTTTTTTGTGGTCAGGAAGGGGTGCGATCGGCGTGGGCATCGTTGAAGGAGCGGACGTTGGATGTTGATTTGTTGATGGTGCTGGCGGCGGTGGGGGCGGCGATTGTTGGAGCACCGTTTGAAGGGGCGTTGTTGTTGTTTCTGTTCAGTTTTTCCGATGTGCTGCAGCGGTATGCGTTGGAACGGACGCGCCGGGCGATCGGATCGCTGATGCGGCTGCGTCCGGACCGGGCCTTGAAGAAGGAGGGGACGGAGACGCGGATGGTGTCGGTGGAGAGTTTGGAGGTGGGGGACCGGATTTTAGTGCGGCCGGGGGAGTTGCTCCCGGTGGATGGAGTGGTGGTGGA
>CALFVM010000005.1 GCA_937928665.1 uncultured Candidatus Methylacidiphilales bacterium | reverse complement strand
CGAGGTGGTTTTGCTCAATGTGGAGCCTGCTGAAATCCCCGCCCGGATGACCTTTCGGGATCTGGCCAGGCTGCGGGAGAGCCGTGGGGATTCCCTTTTGGTCATGGCTCCCCACCCGTTTTACCCGCGGCCCAGTTGCGTCGGGCCCGTCCTGGACACCCACGCTGATTTGTTTGATGCCGTGGAACACGCCCACCTCTACGGTTGGTTCTGGAACCCAAACCGGGCCGCTTTGGCCTGGGCCAAACAGCATGGAAAAGCCGTGCTGGCCAATACCGACACCCACGATCTAGCTTTCCTTGGAAGAAACTGCACCGAGATTGAAGCGGGGGAGCTCACTATTTCCGCCCTTTTCGCCGCCATCCGGGCGGGGCGCACCCGGCCGATTTCGTGCCCTCCGACCACTGTTGAGTGGGCACGGTTCATCGCGGGTGCCGCCTACCAGGTCGGCCGACGCCGCCTGCTGGGAACTCCGGCAAAATCCTGAGGAAACCAATGCTGAGATTGTCTCCGCCGTGGTGAAGGGTAGCGTCCCGGGTATGTCGCGCTGGTGCCCGCACCGACTCTCCCGCCCTCTCCTCACCAAGGCCGCCTGGGTAATCGCCGGAGTTGGAATGGCCGGTGCCGCTGCTTGGGTCGTGGCCGACCTTCGCCTGGCGGCGGGTGCTTCCCGCCTTTTCCCATGGGCTGAAGTCCCCCCCCGACCCGTCGGCCTGGTCCTCGGCTGTTCGCCTACCCTGCGGGACGGCCGCGAAAATCTTTTCTTCCGTCACCGGATCGAATGCGCCGCCGCGCTTTTTCATTCAGGCAAGGTTCGTGTCCTGCTGCTCAGCGGGGATCATTCACGGCCTGAGTACGACGAGCCAGGTGCCATGCGCCAGGCTCTCCATGATCTTGGCGTGCCCCCGGAGGGCATGGTGTTGGACTACGCCGGGTTCAGCACCTTCGACTCCATGGTCCGGGCACGGGACGTGTTCGGCCTGGACAGCCTGATCGTGGTTTCGCAGCGCTCCCACGCCCTGCGGGCTCTCTACCTGGCCGATGCTCTTGGGATCGACGCCGTGGGGGCAGAAGCCAAAGACGTGGGGCGCCAGGCCGGTATCCGGACAAAAACGCGGGAAGCACTTGCCCGGGTGAGGACCCTCCTCGATGTCCACTTCTGGGGAAGGCAACCGAAGTTCCTCGGTCCTCGCGTCCATGTATTCGGCACGGAACAAGAGCGGTCATGAGTAAGATGCCCTCCATGCCTTTGCCCGAGTGGGTCGAGCTACGGGAATCCGCCATTCACGGCTCCGGACTCTTTGCCGCCAAACCCATCCCACGCGGAACCCGTATTCTGGAGTATGTCGGCGAGCGGATTAACAAAACGGAAGGTTATCGGCGGGCCATGCGCCAGTTGCGTCGGGCCGCCAAGGGCAGGGAAGGAGCGGTCTATATTTTTGAGATCAGCCGCCGCTGGGATTTGGACGGAAACGTGCCGTGGAATCCGGCCCGGCTGATCAATCATTCCTGCCAGCCGAACTGCGAGACCCGGATTGACCGGGGACGGGTCTGGATTTACAGCAAACGCCGGATCGTCCCCGGAGAGGAGCTTTCCTACGACTATGGCTACGAAGTCGATTTCTACCAGGATCACCCCTGCCGTTGCGGGGCACCCAACTGCGTCGGATTTATTGTCCGTCGGGACCAATGGCCCAAGCTTCGGCGGTTGCTAGCCCGGTCCGCGAGCCCGACGCCTCAGGCCTGTCGGTAACCGCGGGCCATCCGGGGAAAGGAGCCGGGCTTGCAGTTTGACCGGGTTCTGACACCATGATTGCATGAAAGAGTTTCTTCGCTCGTCTTGCCTTGGGTTAAGCCTCGCCGCCATCGTGATCCTCTGGTCCGGATGCGGACCTACATCGGAATCTGAAACGGAACCTTCCGAACCAGTTTCTACCATCACTCCGCCGCCCCGGGCCCGGCCGGATCATCATACTAGCCGGGACAGCCTGGACTGGGATGGCACCTACACGGGCAAGGGACGCACACTGACCCTCGCGAGCGATGGCAGCTTTATTTTCGTTATGGCCGGAGCCGAACCGATCGTGGGCGATTTTGAATGGAGCGGGGATGGTTCCAGTATCATGATCCTCGGTGCCGAGGAGGGGCCTCTGCGCTTCCTCGTGGGCGAAAATGTGCTGGTGGAAATTGATGAGGAAGGCCAGCCGGTCGGAGGTGACGACCCTGAAGCAGGTCGGCTGATCAAGGCGGCTCCGGAAGCACCGGCGCCTGCGGCCGCTGCACAAAAGCTGGAAGGCCGTCGTTGGGTCCTATTCGAACTCCGGGGCCGTGCGGTTGAGCGGATCGGTGAGGACGCGCAAGAGATTTATCTGGAATTCGATGCGGCGGAAGGCCGAGCCTTCGGCTTCGGCGGGTGCAACCGGTTCTCCGGCCCCTTTGAAATCAAGGACGGCTTCTGGCTTCGTTTTGGAAATCTGATGTCCACCCTGATGGCCTGTCCGGATCAGGAAATTGAACAGGAATGGTTCGCTGTGCTCCGCGAGATAGATAACTTCACCGTGTCCGAGGACGGTTCAACCCTGTCGCTGAACAAAGCCCGCATGGCACCCCTGGCCCGGCTACGAGCGAAATAACCGGTTTTTGCTTCCCCCGCCCAACGGGCTCGGCTTAACTCCCGGGCGCATGTCTCCGGAAACAGTGCCCGCAGCCGCCAAGCCGAATTGGCTGCGCCGGATGTATGCCTGGACGCTGAAGTGGGCCGAGCATCCCAAAGCCGTCCCGGCTCTGTTTTTTATTTCGCTGATTGAGTCATCGGTTTTCCCCATCCCACCCGATCCGCTCCTCATGGCGATTTGTTTCACCCGGCCCAAAAACTGGGTCCGGCTCGCCTTTTGGTGCACCCTCGGCTCGGTCATCGGAGCGGTTGGCGGGTGGCTGATCGGCTGGCTGTTTTGGGAAAGCCTGAAGGATTTCTTTTTCGCTTACGTGCCCAAGTTTTCCCCGGAAGTCTTCGACATGGCCAAGGGTTACTTCGATCAGAACGCGTTCCTTTGGATTCTGGCGTCCGCCTTCACCCCGATTCCGTTCAAGGTGTTTACCATTGCCTCGGGGGTGTTCGATGTCTCGCTCTGGATTTTAATCATCGCGTCGAGCCTCGGCCGGGGTGCCCGATTCTTCGCGGTTGCTTTGGTCATCCGGCTCTGCGGCCCAGCGGCGAGGCCTTACCTGGAGAAGTATCTTGAGATTGCGGCCGTTGCCTTTTTTGTCCTTGGCCTGCTAGGTTTCTACGCACTGAAATGGCTGAAGTAACCTCAACCCCTGAACCTCCACAACCCGGAGTAGGACCGTTGCTCTGGGTTCGGAACAAGCTGATCACTGGATTCATCGTTTTGTTCCCGGTCGTGGTCACGATCTTTATTTTCAAGATCCTCTACCGGTTCATCAACGACTTTTGCGATCCTATCGTCCGTGCGTTTGTTGCGGCCTACGGCAAATTTCTCCCTCCCTGGATTCCGCTGGTCGATATCAACGTCGGCGGCGTGATTGAGCAAACCATCCCGGGTGCCGGCCTGGTCATCACCCTCGGCATTGTCATTTTGGTCGGGTTCCTCGCCTCCAACTTCATTGGCAAACGCCTCGTCGGCTGGATCGAGCATCTGATGGCCAAGGTCCCCCTCGTCAACACGGTGTATAGTTTGGCCAAGCAGGTCATCGATGCTTTCCGCGGTTTCGGCGGTCCCGAAGGCTTTGCCAACAAGCAGGTCGTCTTTATCAAATACCCGGGACTCAACGGCTTCCTGATCGGCTTCCTGACCAGCCGTTTCACCACGGTCGATGGGCGTCAGATGGCGGCGGTCTTCCTCCCGACCTCCCCCAATCCGATCACCGGGTTCGTCTTTGTCTTCGACGCCGCAGAGGTCATCCCAAGCGGTCTGGAAATGGACCAGGCGTGGAAGTTTATCGTCACCGCCGGCCTGATCGCCCCACGCAACATGGCACCCGTGATTCCTGAACATCTGCTGCCGAAGTTCAAGGCTGTGCCCGAGGAAACGGCGGAGCGTCAGCCCGTCGCCGTCCCGTAATCCCGGGCCGGTTCCAAGACCCCGGCAGACAGACGACTGCATTCAGAATGCGACCCGGACCGCACCGTAGAAGTTCCGCCGGGCGGCCGGATCGATCCCATCATTCCGGACCCGGTTGAAGTAGTCCTCATCGAACAGGTTATTGATTCCAAAGGTAACCGAGACGACATCCCGGTAAACCTTGATCGTGGCGACCAAGTCCCAGGTGTTGTAGGAAGGAACTTCCCGCAAGGGGGTGTTGGCATCATCGGCGTAGAACGGGCCACTCCAGGTGTTGAGCAGCGAAAGAGAGCCGAGGTTGTGGTCATAGACCGCTCCGGTGCGGAGGAGAAC
>CALFVM010000004.1 GCA_937928665.1 uncultured Candidatus Methylacidiphilales bacterium | reverse complement strand
CAAAAAAGGCTTCGGGATGAAAAACGAATGGATCATCCCCAACCTCCTCCATTGGACCGACGACCCGACATTGATCCGCGAACTCTCCCTCCGCAAAGAAGCTCTCTACCGGGAAATCATTGTCGAGCGCGGCATCTCTCCCCTCCCCGGCGTTCGGGAATGGCTCCAAACCCTCGCCAACCACCGCGTCCCCTGCGCCATCGGCTCATCCACCCACCGCCTCAATATCGACGTCTCCCTCGACCAACTCGGTCTCGCCCATTTTTTCTCGGCAAAAGTTACCGCCGAAGACGTCGCCCGTGGCAAACCCGATCCCGAAGTCTTCCTCCTCGCCGCCCAACGCCTTGGTTTCCCCGCCACCCGCGCCGTCGTCTTCGAAGACGCCCTCGTCGGCCTCGAAGCCGCCCAAGCCGCCGGCGCAAAACGGGTCGCCGTCGCCACCACCCACCCGGCCGAAGAACTTCGCCACGCCGATCGCGTTGTTCACCGCCTCGACGAATTGACCGTGGAAGACCTGGAAAACTGGTTCAAATCCTGCTCCCCTCGGTAAACGACTGCGGAATGTGACAACCCCGAGTCGGGGATTTCGCATTTTGGAAACTTGTTCGCCACATTTCGCAGTTACCTTTCTCCTATGGCTGTGGCTGATTCTACCCAACAAATCCTCATCCACGGACGTTATCGACAAGTCCAACGCATCGCCTCCGGCGGCCTCGGACACGTCTATCTCGGTTGGGACGAACAGCTCGAACGGCGTGTCGCCATCAAACGTCTCCGCAAAGACGTCGCCGATATGGGTGAGACCTCCGAAACCGCCTGGAAAGAAGCCAAAACCCTCGCCTCCCTCCAGCACCCCAACATCGTCACCCTCTTCGACTTCGGCCAGGACGCCCACGGTGCTTTTTACGTCATGGAGTTCATCGAAGGCGAAACCCTCGACGCCCGTCTTCAGCAGGGCGTCTTCGATACCGATACCTTCATCGAAGTCGCCCGCCAGGCTCTCGAAGGCGTCAACGCCGCTCACCAATGCGGCATCCTTCACCGCGATCTCAAGCCCTCCAACTTCATGATCCGGACCCTGCCCAATGGCGGGATCAACCTCAAAATCCTCGACTTCGGCCTCGCCAAGTTCCAGGACGCGCCCTCCCCCCAGACCATGGACGGAACCAACAGTATCATGGGCTCCGTCCACTACGCCGCCCCGGAACAATTCCAGGCCATGCCTCTCGACGCCCGCACCGATCTCTACTCGCTCGGCCATGTCTTCTACACCTGCCTCGCGGGCAACCCGGCCTTCCAGGCGCCCAGTCTCTACGAAATTCTCCACCTCCACCTCCACGGCTCACCCGCGCCCCTCGGCGATATCCGCCCCGATATCGATCCCTGGATCATCAGTTGGATTCATCAACTCGTTCAGCGCAACCCGGCCGATCGTCCCAACAACTCCCACGAAGCCCTGGAAAGCCTCTACGATTGGCTCCGACGCCAGACTGGTTCCGTCGAAACCACACGCTCCATCTCTTCTGCTCCCACTCCTTCGCACACCCCCGCTCCCGCTAAAGGCTCCTCCGTCGGCATGTGGGTCGGCATCGGTGCTGCAGCGGCCGTCATTATCGGCGGTGGTCTTTTCTTCCTCCTCGGCTCCAAAGAAACCCCTCCCACCACTGCAGAAACGCCCGTCGCCCTTCCGCCCGCCCCCCCAGCTCCACAGCCAGTTGCTCCGGCTCCTTCCCCAGCCAGTCCCGCTCCTGTTGCCGCCGTTCCCACTCCCTCCACCCCCGCGCCGACCCCGGCAGCTCCGCCCGCACTCTCCTCCACTCCCGCCCCAGCACCCGCAGGGGTCATGGCTCCCGAGGATCTCGACGGTCTGCGCGCACGCATCGGCCAAGAAGTCACCGTTCGCGGCACCCCGGTCGATCTCTCGGAAAATCGAACCAACACCATCGTTTATCTCAACTTTGCCCAAAACTACCGGAATGCCCTCTCCCTCGTCTTCTTCAAACAGGACAACCCGGGCGAGTTTACCGTCCCCAATATCTCTCAGTTCGTTCACCAGCCGGTGGAAGTCACCGGACGGATTGATGAGCATCGCGGCAACATCCAGATCAAAGTCACCTCCCTTGACCAGATCCGGAGACTCTGAGCCCGGTCTCTCCACCGGCACCATTACCCTCCGCCTTCATCGCCGCCCCGCCCGGCTCGTCCACCGGCTTCCTTTCACCCGGAAACGCCACGGAAACTCCGCATCCGCCCCCGCATAACTCACACCTACCCGGGGCGTCGCCAGAACCTCTGTCTCCTCCGCAGTGCCACATCCCTCTTCAATCCAAATCTTATCACCCAGCAAACTGGTGCCCGAAAGCGACACATCAATCCCCAGCGATCGCGTCAACAACCCCGGCCCCGCTCCGAGCCTGATATCTCCCGGCTCCTTTCCTGAACGGGCCGCCATCACCTCCATCCCCTCCACCGGTTCAATCGCTCGGACTAAAACCGCATCCGCATAACCCTTCCGGTTCGTCACCACGTTGAACAGCGCATGAACCCCGTAACACAAATAGACATAGGCCGTCCCTCCATCCCCGTACATCACCTCATTCCGCGCCGTTCGCCGCCCCCCGTGGGCATGGCATGCCCTGTCCCCCCAACCTCGGTAAGCCTCCGTCTCCACAATCCGCCCCGACGTCCGTTCTCCCTCCACCTCACTGACCAATAACTTCCCCAGCAAAGCTCGCGCCACCTCTACGACATCTCCACCCCGGTAAAACTCCCGGCCCAGTTTGCGCCCCCGCCCCCTCACACCCGTCCGCCAAACAGTGCCGTCCCAATCCGAACCATGGTCGCACCCTCCTCCACCGCCACCTCGAAATCCCCGCTCATCCCCATCGATAACTCCGGTAAAGCCAGCCCCGTTTCCCGCTCACACGCATCCCGCAACTCCCGCAACTGCCGGAAAAATGGCCGCACCTCCTCCACCTCCTCCCGGAACGGCGCCACCGTCATCAGCCCCACCACCTCCAGCATCTCACACCCGTTCGCCTTCAACGCCAAATCAGCCACCTCCTCCGGAGCCGCTCCCGATTTACTCGCCTCACCCCCCACATTCACTTCAATCAACACCCGCACCCGTTTCCCACGCGCCCGTGTCCGTTTATCCAATTCCTCCACCAGTGCCACCCGATCCACCGAATGAATCCACGAGAAAAACTCGACCGCATCCTTCACCTTGTTTGTTTGCAGTGCCCCGATGAAATGCCACTCGCACCGCGGCGGCAACATTCCCACCTTTAGCTTCCCTTCTTGCACCCGGTTCTCCCCAAAACAAGTCAATCCTGCCTCCACCGCCTCCCGCAGCACCTCCGGCGGGACC
>CALFVM010000003.1 GCA_937928665.1 uncultured Candidatus Methylacidiphilales bacterium | reverse complement strand
TGGAAGACGTCGCGTTTTCCAACGAAGAGATCAAGCGATACAGCCGTCATTTGATCATGCCGGAGGTGAACCTGGACGGGCAGAAGCGGTTGAAAGCGGCGCGGGTGCTCACGATTGGCACGGGGGGGTTGGGCTCGCCGTTGTTGGCTTATTTGGCGGCGGCGGGGGTGGGCCGGATTGGCGTGGTTGATTTTGACCGGGTGGATCTTTCTAATTTGCAGCGGCAGATCATTCACAAGACGTCCTCGGTCGGGCAATACAAGACGCAATCGGCGGCGGCGACGATGAAGGAGATCAATCCGCACGTGGATGTCCGGACGTATGAGATGGCGCTCCGGTCGGATACGGTGGCGGATTTGTTCAAGGAATATGATGTGGTGGTAGACGGGACGGATAATTTTGCCACGCGATATCTGACCAATGATGCGTGTGTCTTGGCGGGCAAACCGAATGTGTATGGGTCGATTTTCCGGTTCGACGGGCAGTGCTCGGTGTTCTGGGCGGAGAAGGGGCCGTGTTATCGTTGTCTGTTTCCGGAGCCGCCGGAGGCGGGGCTGGTGCCGACGTGTGCGGAGGGCGGGGTGCTCGGGGTGTTGCCGGGAGTGATCGGGGTGATCCAGGCGATTGAAACGATCAAACTGATCATTGGCCAGGGCGACCCTCTCATTGGCCGGCTGCTGATTTTCGATGCGCTGAAGATGAAGTTTAAGGAACTGAAGGTGCGGAAAGATCCGAACTGCCCGATGTGCGGGACGAGTCCGACGATTACGTCGTTGGTGGATTATGATCAGTTTTGCGGGACCGCGCCGGTGGATGCGCCGGTGACGCGGGGAGCGGCCATGCCGGAGATTGCGCCGCTGGAGTTGAAGGCGAAGATGGATGCGGGGGAGAAGGTGGTGATTCTCGATGTGCGGGAGGCGCATGAGTTCAAGATTTGTGCGTTGCCGGGGGCGCGGCTGATTCCGGTTAATGACTTGGCCCAACGGGTGCATGAACTCGACAGCGCGGATGAGATTGTCATTTATTGCAAGGGGCATCAGCGGACCGAGCAGGCGTTCCGGCTGCTGCAGCATGCGGGGTTCAAGCGGGTCCGGGGATTGGAAGGCGGGATTGAGGCGTGGGCGGAAGATGTGGACCCCGAGATGCCGGTCTACTGAGGTCCGCTCTGGGCTTGCTTTGAGGGTTCTGCCGGGGCATTCTTTGAATTCGATTACGCACGCTTAGCTTAGCGGTAGAGCGTCCGCTTCACACGCGGAAGGTCACAGGTTCGATCCCTGTAGCGTGCAGAGTCTCGTTTCCGGGCGGTCGTGGGAACAGGGTAAATGTTTCGTCAGAAACAACGCGGCGGAAGTTTATGGTTCGATCACCGAAACAAACAGGCGCAGGAACCGTCGCCCGGTTCCGATGGGGGCATGGGAGCGGACGATGAGGGTGGTTTCGGAATCTTCCACCACGACGGTGTGTCCGGTTCCGCTCTGCCAGGTGGCGAGGTCGGTCGAGGTTCTCACGTCGAAGGTCAGGTCGGTTGCGTCCGGATTTTTGTTCACGGTCAGGGAAAGGAACTGGTCGTCGCCGATGGTGATGGTGCCGAGGGTGGGGAGGGGGGCGGAGCCGGGATCGGTGGGGATGCCGCTGAGGGCGAACTCGATCAGATTCGGGATGCCATCGCCGTCGGGGTCGGCGGTGTTGCCCCAGACGGTGGTTTCGAGGGCGGGATCATCGAGAGTTTCCTGGCTGAAGTAGTTGGCCCGCCAGGAAGCGAGCGGACTGGAGGGCGGGGCACTTCCGAGGATCCCTTCGACGGCGAACATTTGCGGGCCGAGGTATTCGGTGCTCCATTCGGTGCCGACGAGGCCGGAGAAGGCAAAGAACATGCCTTCGGGAACGTCTTCCGGTTCGCCTTCGATAAAGAACCAGGCGTATTCGCCTGAACCGCTGCCTTGGTCGGGCGCGACGGTGCCGACGACCCAGAACCAGGCGTTGGCGGGGAGTTCGACTTCGCCGGAATAGGTGAAGGTGTAGTCGGCCCGTTGATCGCCTTCGACCTCGTTAAAACCGCCGGGCGGCGGGTCGAGTTCGAAGAGGAGTGCGTCGGGGACGGCGGTGAGGTTGTCGGGATCCATGGCTCCGGAGTTGGAGTAGATGAAGACGCGAAACGGAGTGGTGTCGTTACGGACGATGAGGGGCAGGGTGACTTGGGTCACCTTGACAGGGGCATCGCCGGTTTGGAAGGGGGAGGCCAGGACGGTGGCAGGATCGAGTTCGGCGAATTCGATGATCGCCTGATCGACTCCGAGGCTGGAAACGGCGAAGTCAGCGTGGGCGGAGACGACGAACAGGAGAAGGGCAAGAGAAAGGATCGTCGCGCGCATGGGGGTGAGGGGCGGTGGATGCCTAGAGATCGTCGGCGAGGCGGAGGATCTTGATGCCAAAGCCTTGGGCGTTGTTGGAGGTCAGTTCGGCTCCGCGCCCGGAGAGATCGATTTGGCTGGGGGGGAGGAAGCGGAGGGTGACCATGGCGCGTTCAGAAGCGGCGCGACCTGTGGTGGTGACGTCCTGAACGATTTCGACTCTGGCGACATCCTGGACGGGGTGGGGGCTGTTGCCGTTGGTCTGGCCTTTTGTGTTGAGGATGAAGACTTCGAATTCGCGGTCACCGGAGGACATGCGGGAGTTGAGACCGTTGCGGAGTCGGGTGGACTGGTTGCCGAGGTTGGCGTTGAGGGAGTTGAGTTCGAGATTCTGGCCTTTGGAGACTGGGGGCAGGGTGCTAGTGCCCTCGAGTTCGTTTTGCCAGTGGGCGGGGGATTTGCCGTTGGAACCGATTTGGACGCTGAGGCCGACGATGTTGCCCTGGTTGAATCCTTCGCTTTGGTTGCGAATGAGGGAGACGGTGAAGGTCTGGCCTTCGTTGTCACCGCCGGGGCCGTAGAGGTCGTAATCGTTCTGGGTGAGGCCGAGAGGGAGAACGCCGCCGAGGCTCCGGACGCGGCCGAACTCGGCGGTGGCGTGGCGGTTGATGGCGGCGGAGGTGCCGCCGGCGATCTGGCCAAAGAAGAGGGGGACCTGTTTGGAGCCGTTGACCCGGACACGGGTATTCCCGCTTTGAAAGAGCACGTTGGCTGTGGTGATGGTGACTCCGTTTTGGGCGGCGGTGGCGACGGCGCGTTCCCGAGCGGCGGCGAAGTTGTCGGCAGTAGCGGTGTGGGAGAGGCTGGCCATGTGGACGGCGGCGGCGAGGGCGGCGGCGTCGCATGCGCGTTGGACCCGGCTGGCTTCGAGGGCGAGGACGCCGTGATCGACGGCGAGGGCGGCTACGATGAGCAGGACGAGCATGGAGAGGACGACGAGTACAAGGGCGGAGCCACGACGGGATCTGGAGCGGGCGGTGGGCAAGATGGGTGACATAGGTTGGTTCCTGTTAGGTCGGCTCGCGCCGCATGACGGCTTCTTCGCGGACGTTCAAAGAATTGAGGAAAGGAAAAAAGCCGGAGAGTTGGGAGTGGGTGGCATGGACGCGGATACGGATGAGATGGCCGGTTTGGGCACTGTTGCCAGTGGCACCTGCGTTGTTGGTGAGGTTGGACCAGGTGGCGCCATCGTCGGTTGAGACTTGGAGGGTGACGGTGACACTGAGGGGTGAAGCTGCCTGTTCGGTGCGTTGGGCTACTGCAGCGGTTGTTCGTCCGACAGCGGCGGTGCGGGCACCTTCGCGTGCTGCGTTGGCCAAAGTGATGTAGGTTTTGGCCAGCCAGCTCATCTCAATGATCCCGAGGAGGAGGATGAGGAGGAAGGGGAGGACTAGCGCGAACTCCACGACGGCCTGGCCCCGGGAGCGGAGCTTGTTTTTGGGAAGGCTCCGAATCATAAGGACAGGTTAAAGCGATGGACCGGGCGGCATAGGCGCATCCGGCCTGAAATTATGGCCCTAGGAGTTAGGGTCTTCTGGATGCGGCGGTTGAAGAGCTATAAAGTCACAGGTCGTCGACGAGGCGGAGGATGCTGGCGGAGAAGGCTGATTCACCGGGTTGGGCAATGACCACGTCCCGGTTGGAGGTGTCGATCCCGCTGGGGGGGAAGAAGCGGATGCCCATGCGGGCTCCGTTCCGGCCCTGCATAGTCGATCGTTCGACAATTTCGATCCGTGCGACGTCTTGGATGGGATGCGGGCTGTTGCCGTTGGTTTGATCTTTGGGGTTGAGGAGAAAGACCTCGAAACTCCGGTCTCCTGAATCGAAACGGGATCCGAGGGTGTCGCGAAAGATGCGGCCCTGGGGTTGGATGCTGGCGGTGATGGCGACCTTGTTGGCTCCGGCGGTGCTGATGGCTTGGGCGCGGGCGGCGGCTAAATCCTGAGATGTCGGGGCTTGTTGAAGTCCGGACAAGTGAATGGCGGCGGCGAGAGCGGCCGCATCGCAGGCGCGCTGGACCCGGTTGGCTTCGAGAACGAGGATGCCGTGATCGACGGCCAACGCGCCCATGAGGAGGACGACCAACATCGTCAGGACGACCAGGACGAGGGCGGAACCTTGCTCGGGCCGCGCAGGCCTCGCCCGGATCGTTGGTGCCATCGAAGCCTTGGTGGCAGGGGGAGTGCCCGCGTTCACGACCGTCCTGACGAATGTTTTCATGCCAACATGATCGGTGGTGACGGGGTTGGCGACTAGGTGCTGCCAGCCCAATAATTGGGCTCTAGGGTGCAAACAATCAGTTCGGGAAGAAGGGCACGAGATTCGGTTGAGGTAAGGCCGTTAAGCTCTAGGCGAAATCACCCAAAACGTTTTCTGGTGGCACCTGACCGGGGCGATAACCTTTGGGAAAGAGGCGATTGTCGCCAGTGCCCCACCGATGAAACTTAGGCCGATCTTTATATGCGGTGGCTGCTTTTGCGCGGCCCGCGATCATGCGGCTCGTGGGCAGAACACCCTCGAGTTCACGCTGATCCTGGCTTTGGTCGCGTTGGTTGGGTTTGCGGTTCTGAGCAGTTTCGCCATTGAGCTTCGCCAGGTTTATTCGGCGATTGCCACGGCCTTGGCAACCGCGCCCGGACCGGGGGCTGATGGGGGCCCGCCCGGCGGCGAGGGGCAGCAGGCGGGTGGTGAGGGAGGTCACCCGGGTAACGGTCAGGGTCAGGGGCCTGGTGGCAATCAGTCGGGTGGCGGGGATGGAACCAATCCGGGCGGTGGAGGTAATGAGGGT
>CALFVM010000002.1 GCA_937928665.1 uncultured Candidatus Methylacidiphilales bacterium | reverse complement strand
CAGCGGGTGTGAGAGATGCCGGTGTGGCCGGGGGCGGGTTGGGCACGGAGCAGCTTGGCAAGTTCGGCGATTCGGCCCGATTTTTTTCGGATGTGCAGCCCTCCGTTCAGGAGGGCGACGCCGGAGGAATCATAGCCACGGTATTCGAGACGGCCGAGGGCTTCGAGGAGGAGTGGCTGGGCGTCCCGCGCACCGGTGTAAGCAACAATTCCGCACATAAAAAGCCTCTTGTTCTACCGTTGGTAGTCCCATAACGTCAACCTCCCTACGAATATGACTTCCAAGTTTACCGAATTTCACCGGGTGCTCGCCGTCATCATGGGCGGCGGGGCCGGCACCCGTCTGTTTCCGCTGACCAAGGAAAGGGCCAAGCCGGCGGTTCCTTTAGCGGGCAAGTATCGGCTGGTGGATATTCCGATCAGCCTTTGCATTAACTCGGGGTTGAAACGGATTTTTCTGCTGACGCAGTATTTGAGTTCGTCGTTGCACCGGCACGTGCAGCAGAGTTACCGATTTGACGATTACGAGCCGCGAGGTTTCATTGAAATTCTGGCGGCGACGCAGACGCGGGATAAGTTTTCCTGGTATCAGGGGACGGCGGATGCAGTCCGGCAAAACCTGGGTCATTTGAATAATCACCCCCACGACCTGATTTTGATTTTGTCAGGGGACCAGCTTTACCGGATGGACTACCGGGACATCTTAGCGCAGCACGTGGCTTCGGGCCATGAGGTGACGGTGGCGACGATCCCGGTTCAGCGGGAAGCCGCCAAAGGATTTGGCATCATGCAGATTGATGAAACCGGCACGGTGGTCCGGTTCGAGGAGAAGCCGAAGGATGACGGGTTGCTCGATTCGCTGCGGATGCCGGAATCGACGCGGGCGACACTGCACAATCCGGGAGTGGGCGAAGGGTTCCTAGCCTCCATGGGCATTTATGTGTTCAACGCGGCGACGCTGGCCAGAGCGCTGGCTGCTCCGGACCGGGAAGATTTTGGTAAGCATATTATCCCGGCACTGGTCCGGGAGGGCAAGGTGGGCAGTTTTGTCTATGAGGGCTATTGGGAAGATATCGGGACGATCCGGGCGTTCTTCGATGCAAACCTCGATCTGACCGAGGTGGTGCCGAAGTTCAATTTTTACGATCAGACTTCCCCGATCTACTCCCGGGCGCGGTTTTTGCCCGCATCAAAAATCCACAACAGTCGGATTGAGCGGGCGATCATTGCCGACGGCTGCATCATCTCGGACGCAGAAATTATTCGTTCGTGCGTCGGCGTCCGGAGCCGAATTGGCCACGGCGCTCGGATGCATAACACAGTGATGATGGGATCAGACTATTTCGAAAGTGCCGAATCCCTCGCGGCCAATGCGCAGTTGGGACGGCCCCCAATTGGGATCGGGGCAAATTCTTTCGTTGAGGGGGCGATTATTGACAAGAATGCGCGGATTGGCCGGGACGTGACGATCCGTGCAACGGGTAAGACGGCGGATATGGACCACGATTTTTATCATGTTCGGGATGGGGTGGTGGTGATTCCGAAAGGGGCCGTTGTGCCTGATGGGGCGGTCATCTAGGCCAGAATCCAACTAGCCTGGGTGATGGAAGCTTCATCCGGGTCAAAAAAGAAGGTGTTGCACTCCAAGGCGAACTGGTGAACGATTCCCCCGAACCTTAATCTATGTCCTCATCTTTCCTCCATCGTATCCACTGGGTAACCAGTCTCTTTTTAATCGGAACCTTCCTCCTGACGATTGTTGCCGTGCCGCTTTACATCTGGCACTTCGGCCTGACTTGGTTCCAGGTCGGGTTGTATTTGTTTTTCACCATAGCGACGGGGATCAGCATCACCCTGGGCTACCACCGATTGTTTTCGCACCTGACCTTCAAGGCAGCATGGCCGGTTCGGTTGTTCACCCTGCTTTTTGGGGCGGCGGCGTTTGAGAGTTCGGCCCTGACCTGGTGTGCGGATCATCGTCGGCACCACAAGCATGTCGATCACGAGGAAGACCCCTACGACATCAACAAGGGGTTCTTCCACGCTCATATCGGCTGGCTGCTCTTCCGGAACGGGCCGGAGACGCCGCTGACGTGGGTACGGGATCTGCAGAACGACCGACTGCTCCGTTGGCAGCATGAATACTATGTTCCAGTGGCAGTGGCGATGGGATTCGGCTTGCCCACGCTGATCGGCTGGCTGGTGGGTGGCTGGGAGGCGGCCCTAGGTGCTTTCTTGATTGCGGGAACCGCCCGGATAGTCACCGTCCACCACATGACCTTTTGCATTAACTCGCTTTGTCACTGGGTGGGCCGCCAGCCTTATTCGAGCCGCTGCTCAGCCAAGGATAGCCATCTGATGGCCTTTTTCACCTTTGGTGAGGGATACCACAACTTTCATCATGAGTTTCAGCACGACTACCGGAACGGCATTAAGCCGTGGCATTTTGATCCGACCAAGTGGACCATCTGGCTCTTGGCCAAGGTGGGGCTGGTGCGGGACTTGCGCCGCGTGGCGGACGAACGGATTGCCAAGGCGGAGATGGCGGAACGTGCCCGGCGAAAGGGCCTGGTGAGCGCGGACGAAGCCGGGCAATTCGTGGATTCGGGCGAAGGAGTTGCGGCGGTGAAAGCTGCCATCACGGGGGAGCCGGAACCTCCCTCCGGCCTGGCTCAGAATGGTTGAGCGCGAAGGTCTGGCGTGCACGTAATCCATCCGGAGCTTAGGCGACGGATGGCTCCTTTTTCGTTTCAATCCAGGGCAGCCAGCTAGGGTGCCAGGTGATGGGGTTGGTCACGCTGCCACCGTCGTTTTTTGACGCCGGATTTTTGTTTCTCAGCTTGGTGGTACAGGGGGTGCCCTTTCTCCTCTTGGGAGCTGCGGTATCGGCACTGGTCAACCAGTTTGTGCCGATGGAACGGCTTCTGAGTCGCTTCCCGAAGCACCCGGCAGCAGCGGCGGTATGTGGGGCGACAGTTGGTTTTTTGATTCCGACGTGTGAGTGTGCCGCGGTGCCGCTGGTTCGTCGCCTGCTGCTGCGCGGGCTGCCGGCATCGGCGGCACTTGGTTATCTGTTTGGGTCGCCGGCGATCAACCCGGTGGCACTGGTGAGCACGTGGATTGCCTATCAGGGATACGCTCCGTGGTTGGTGGTGGGTTTGCGTGCGGTTGGCGGGTTGGTGTTGGCCGCCGGGTTGGCGTGGGCGTTGACGGCGCGGGGCAATCGGTTTTCGATTCGGGGGGAGTTGACCCTGCCGGGGGGAGAGGGAATGGAACCGTTACCGTCCATCCCAGCGGAGCCGGTTCACGCAAGGTCGGGCTTGGCCCGATGGTTTTTAGGGACATGGAACGATTTTTGGATGGTGGCGGTGTACTACACAGCGGGTTGTTTGTTGGCAGCCGTGTTGCAGGTGGCGTGGCCTGCGGGGTGGGCTCCGGCTGGGGATGGGTTGGGAGCGGTCGGCTACATGATGGGTTTGGCGGTGGTGATGAGTATTTGCAGTTCAGCCGACGCGTTTGTGGCTAATTCGTTTGTCACCTTTTCGTTGGCGGCCCAAATGGCGTTTTTGTGGACGGGGCCGGTGCTGGATCTGAAGCTGGCGTGGATGTACCGGGTTCTCCTAACCCGCCGGGCGATTGGGGCACTGGCGGTCGGTGTCATCGTGACTGTAGGGGTGGTATCGTGGTTGTTGTTGGGATTTTTGGTTTGAGGGGCGGGTCCGGGCGGGGGATGCAGGTTCTCGGTTGAGTAGCGGGTTGGTTTGGCCCATGTTATCGGGGCAATTCTTGCGGAGACCAACCCATGCTCAACGAACTCGGTGACAAACTCCAAGGCATCTTCAAGCGGCTCAAAGGCTATGGCCGGTTGGACGAGAAGAACATTGCCGAGGCACTGCGCGAGGTGCGGCTGGCCCTACTGGCGGCGGATGTTCACTTTTCGGTGGCGAAGGATTTTTGTGACCGAGTGAAAGGGGTGGCCCTGGGGACGCAGTTTGATCAGAGCATCCGTCCGGGTGATTTGTTTGTGAAGATTGTGCACGACGAGTTGCTGGGGACGTTTTCAGCGGGAAGCGGTGGGCTATCGAGAGGTCGGCCTCTGCGGGTGTTACTCTGCGGATTAAACGGGGCAGGCAAAACGACGACAGCGGGGAAGCTGGCGGGCAAACTCAAGCGGGAGGGGGATCGTCCGGTATTGATTGCGGCGGACCTGACCCGGCCGGCGGCAGCGGA
>CALFVM010000001.1 GCA_937928665.1 uncultured Candidatus Methylacidiphilales bacterium | reverse complement strand
CGCCTGCGTCGACAAAGCAAACAATCGCTTGACTCCCATCTCCCGCGCTTTGCTCTCCGTATATTGCATCAGTTTCCGCCCGATTCCCTGGTTCTCGTGATTCGGTGCCACCGACAAACACTCCAACTCCGCCACCTCCTTCTGCTCCGGGAAAATCCGCAACGCCACACAACCGAGAATGTTCTTATCAATCTCAAACAGAAAAAAATCCCCGATCCGCTCCGCCACCTCCGCCCGTGACCGCGCCCTAATTTCCTGATTGGCCACCGATTCCTTGATCAGATCCATCACCCGCCGCACGTCCTTTTTCCTCGCCCGCCGGATGGCCTGATACTCATTGGCATAAATCATCGTCCCAATCCCCTCATTGGAAAAAATCTCCGACAACAGCGCATCGTCCTGTGTCCCGTCGATGATATGACTGCGGGAAACCCCGTTGCGGCAGGCCCGCAGCCCATGCTCCAGCTTGGAAACCAAATCCGCCGCCAGCCCTGCCCGGTTCTTCCGTAAAAACTCGGCCGCCTCATCCACCGAAAACTGCGTGCTTAGTTTTCCACCTCCCCCCACCCCGTTGGTCGATGTAGCAAAAATCAGCTTTGCCGCACGCAGGGCTTCCGCCACTTCCAGTGCCACCCCATCCGAGTTCACCCGGTAGGTCCGTCCGTTCCCATCAAAACCCAGCGGCGGAATCACCGGAATCACATTCGACGCCATCAAACCCTCCAGAAAGCCGACATCCACCTTCTCCACCTTTCCCGTCAACCCCTGATCCGCCCCACTGATAATCCCCGCCGGATGGGCCACAATCGCATTGGTCACCGCGGCTCGCTGGTCCAACTCACTCAACTCTTCTAACAACTGGTGCGCAATAACGTTCGATGCCGCAATCGCCAAACGCAGTGTCGGTTCATCCGTCTTGCCCATCCCCTCCAGGTCGCTCGGCTCCACTCCCAGCCCCGCCGCCATCGCCAGCATCTGACGGCTCGCCCCGTGTACCAGCACCACCCGGATGTTCAAACTGCGCAAAACAGAAATATCCAGTGCCAGCTTGTGAAAGTTGTCATCCGCCAACACCACACTGTCCAGACTCAGGACGAAAATCTTGTCCCGGAACCGCGAGATATATCCCAGAATGCCCCGCAAATCGGTCACTGCCATTCCCGGCTTCTATCAAATCCACACCCCGGCGCAAACGGCTTTTCTCGGCTTGTCCCCGCGCCCGAACCCCATCATGCTCCCTGGATGGCCATGCACATCGCCAAACAAATTTCGGTCTTCCTCGCCAACAAGCCCGGCACCCTCGCCGCCGTTTGCGACGTCCTTGCCGAAGCCCAAATCAACATCTACGCCATCTCCACCTCCGACACCATCGACCATTCCGTCGTTCGCCTCGTCGTTGATCACCCCCAGAAGGCACTCAAAATCTTTGAACGCCACGGCTCCCTCGTCGTCGTCACCGACGTCCTCCTCATCGACGGCTCCAACCAGCCGGGCAGCCTCCTCGAAATTGCCAAAGCCCTTTCCGACGCCGACATCAACATCGAATACTGCTACTGCGCTACCAGCCCCCAGGCCAAAAAAGGTCTCATGATCATGCGCACCTCTAACGTCGAAAAAGCTCTCCGTGTCCTTAACGCCCCCGCAACCCGCACCGCGCCACCGCGCCGCAAATCCTCCAGCCTCTGACCGTTACCTGAACCTTTCAGTTGGTGTTTCACCCCGCCCCGTAGCCTTCCCTTCATGAAACTCGTTGACCTCATCCGGGAAGAATGCCTCCCCCGCCGCACCTGCATGCTCACTGTCGAATCAGCCAAAGGCGAAACCGGCTTCGTCTACTTCCAGGACGGCGACATCATTGAAAGCAACACCGGAGCCCTCTGGGGCGAAAAAGCACTCGCCCTCATCCTTCATTGGACCCTGGCCTCCTACGACCTCTACGAACTCCCGATGGGCATCAAGCGAAGCCTGTGGGAGCCTGCGGACGACCTTATCACCAAACTCCTTAACCAGCCTCCGCCCGCCGGATTTACCACCATCAGCCCAACCAGTGCTCCCGCCGAAGCTCTCTTCTCCCAGCTCCAAATCGATATCCAGGCCCTCGCCGGGTTCCTCTGCCTCTGGGAACGCGACCTCGGGACCTTCCGCATCACCGCCGGGGAATCCCCCCACCCCTACCTCACCACCTCTTGGTTTGACGAAATCGACCACCAGGCCGCCGTGTTCGGCACCGCCTTGGATTCCGGCCCCCTCCTCCGCTGGGCTTTCGAAAACGACCAATTCCGCCTGATCAAACTCAAGCACAACGGTCGTGAACTCGTCGTCCTCGCCGATAAACTCGCCTCCGAAGACGAGTTTGAGCGCGATTGCCAGACCATCCTCGCCGCCAACGCATGAACGAGATCTACGTTCTCCCCGCCCTCCAGCGCCTCACCGGCATCGACCATGTCCATGCGGCATTCGTCTTCGAAAAACGCAACGGTCGCCTCGTCGCTCGCGAGGTTCCCGCCCAATACACCGACCACGCCCTCGAACAAGTCGCCCTCCGCATCAACCAAATCGCCAAGCCCGTCGAAGATTCCCAGTTCGGCTGGAGGGAAATCC